>CAZDQA010000001.1:0-40060 GCA_964507605.1 uncultured Pseudomonadales bacterium
CCTAAAGTGCTAACTTCCTCTAGCCAGCTGTGATAACTTTTGCTAGAATACCCCCATGGTTTTAAAAACAGATAAAAAACAAACAATTATCAAAAAGTTCGCCATCCAGAAAGATGACACCGGTTCGCCTGAGGTTCAGGTAGCTCTTTTAACCGAGCGGATTAACGACCTCACCGGACACTTAAAAGCGCATGTCAAAGACAATCATTCCCGCCGCGGACTGCTCGCCATGGTTTCCAAACGCCGCCGCCTATTAAACTATCTGAACCACAAAGATAAAAAACGCTATCAAACCATTATTACTAAATTAAAACTAAAAAAATAAGAAATGGGTATTAAAAGCAAAACCGTTGTTATCAATGGTCAAACTATCACTTTGGAAATCGGCCGTTATGCTGAACAAGCCACTGCCGCTGTTTTGGCTAAAGCCGGGGATACCGTCGTCCTGGTTACTGTCGTTTCCGGTAAAGAAATTCCGGCCCTGGGCTATTTTCCTTTAACCGTGGAATATCAGGAAAAACTGTTTGCTTCCGGGATTATTAAAGGTTCCCGCTGGGTAAAGCGCGAAGGCCGGCCCACCGACGAAGCGATTTTAAAAGCCCGGTTGATCGATCGTTCCATTCGCCCCCTGTTTCCCGAAGGCTATATGAAAGAAGTTCAGGTTATTGCCACCGTTTTATCTTATGACTCGACGACCGATCCGGAAATCTTAAGTTTAATCGCCGCTTCGGCGGCTTTAAGCCTGTCTTCCATTCCCTGGAATGGCCCGCTCGGAGCGGTTCGCCTGAAAAGCGCCAAACTGGATTTGGTTGTTTCCGGTTCTGCCGAAGCGATTGTCATGGTGGAGGCCGGCGCCCACGAAGCCAGCGAAGCGGAAGTTTTGCAAGCCATGTCCCAAGGCCACGACGAGATTAAAAAAGTTATTAAAGTCATCGAAGAATTAGTTAAAGAAGCCGGTCAAAAGAAAGAAGAGTTTGTTGAAGAAAAAATCAACGTGGATATTAAAAAACAGATTTTAGCTAAAACTAAATCTTCAATTGACGATTTGATTGCCAGATTAAAAACTGCCACTCATGAAAAAGCCATGGATTTGTCAGAGATTCAGGCCGCGGCCAAAGAAGAATTACCGGAACTTGATCCGAAAATTATTAACCTCGTCACCGAAGACTACTTAAAAACAACTTTGCGGCATACTGTTTTTGCCAAGAAAATTCGGCCTGATGGCCGTAAGCCCGATGAAATTCGGCCAATTACCTGTGAGGTTAGCGTTTTACCCCGCACTCACGGCTCGGCCATGTTTAAGCGTGGTGCCACTCAGGCAGTGACCGTCACCACCTTAGGTTCGCCCAGTTTGGAGCAGTTAATTGAAGATTTAGAGGGTGAGACTTCCAAGCGCTACATTCATCACTACGAATTCCCTCCTTTTTCGGTCGGCGAAGCCGGCCGGATCGGTTATCCTTCCCGCCGGGAAATCGGCCACGGCGCTCTGGCTGAACGGGCGCTGGAACCCATGATTCCTGATGAAAACCTTTTTCCTTATACTATCCGCGTGGTTTCGGAAATTATGTCTTCTAATGGCTCTACTTCCATGGCCTCGGTTTGCGGCTCAACTTTATCCTTAATGGACGCCGGCGTGCCTTTAATTAAGCCGGTGGCCGGTATTGCCATGGGGCTCATGGTTGATGGTAAAGATTATGTGGTTTTAACCGATATTCAGGGTGCGGAAGATCATTTGGGCGATATGGACTTTAAGGTTGCCGGCACGGTTGACGGTATTACCGCTCTGCAGATGGATATTAAGATTGCCGGCGTGACTCAAGAAATTTTGGCAAAAGCCCTGGATAAGGCCAAGGTTGCTCGCTTGTCGATTATGGAAAAAATGCAGGCCGCGCTTGCCCAGCCCCGCACCCAGGTTTCCCAATATGCTCCTAAAATTAAAACTCTTAATATTCCGGTCGATAAAATCGGGGATTTAATCGGTCCCGGCGGCCGGATAATTAAAAAGATTATCAAAGACAGCGGCTGTGAAGTCGATGTTGATGATGACGGCCGCGTCGTCGTTACCGGGACTGACCAGGCCAAGCTGGCAGAAGCCTTAAAGCAAATTGACGGTTTGACCCGCGAATTTAAACCAGGCGAAGAGTTTGACGGAAAAGTCGTCCGGGTGGAAGCCTACGGCGCTTTTGTGGAGTTGATGCCCGGCCGCGACGGTTTAGTCCATGTTTCCCGTCTCTCTACCAGCTATGTGGCTGACCCGAATACAATTGTTCACTTGGGCGATACGCTTCATGTCCGCGTGCGCGAGATCGACGACCAGGGCCGGGTTAGTTTAACTACTTTAACTCCGGAACAGGAACAGCAGGCGGCCCAAAACCGTCCGTCTCGCCCCGGTGGTTTCTCCCCTCGCCCCGGTGGTTTTAATGGTCGTCCTCCTTTCCGTCGCCCCGGCGGCGGTCAGCGCTACTCCGGCAGAAGATAAAATTACCCCTTACACTCCCGCAGTGTGATAATCTTCAGGGTTATAGTATAATCAGCCGATTCTATGAGTAAACAGGAAGAAAAACGGCGATTGGAGTTTTCGGACATTGCCTCCGAACTTCATGCAGAAATTCTGAAAAACCCTTATCAATTTTTAGGGCTTCCGGACAATGCTGATTTTGCAGAGGTAAGAGGAACATATCTTGCCAAAGCCAGGCTTTATCATCCGGATATGGTTAGCCCTGGTTTTGATATAAAAACGCTGGCTCGGCGGTATAGTCCGGAGGAGATTGAGACTGTTCTCCATTGCCAGCCGGACCCTCACTCAGAAGAACCTACGGAGAACTTAGAGGCGGCGATACTAGAAATAGAACAGACTACCAAGGTAGATTTGAAAGAAAGAGAGCGAATTTTGGAAGCTATCCGGGGAGCGGCTCACGAAAAGATGGTACAGTTAAATACGGCGTTTGAAGCCATCAAGGTACGGATCGGTCAACGCCAATGGAAGACTTTTGCCGGTTATGACTCCCGGACTGTTGTTGAAGACGAAGGCTTTTCGTATCAGCAAGTTTTTCTTGAAGGAGCAGCAGAACTGAACATCTTTCAGCAGAAGTTAGGAGCCTATTGGATACCTGGTGCCTACCTATCTTTTGACTGGGGACTGCCGATAGACCATGAGCATCAAACCTGGCGTGAGTCGGATTATCGATATGATATTGCGGTTAAACATCTCTTTGTCCACCAAGAACTTCAGGAAGAACGACAACAGATAACCCCGGTCCTTCTCCAACCTTTTTTTAAAATGTTTAAATTAAAAGCGGTTCAACAACAACAATTTACCAGCCTTCTTTTAGAGCAGAGATTTTCTAGTGACTATATTCGGGAGCTTCTGGGATTTCCTGACTGTAAAGACGTAAAGCAGGATTCTGCTGCCTGGTTTCGCACCCGAGACCTTGCATGGCAGGTGAATCAAATGCAGGCATTATCATGGTTTCATGATTCGTGGGATCCGCGCATTGACATGAGATATGAAGGTGGGAAGCTTATTCTCAAAGATTTTACAGAAACAATATTGAGTGAAACAGATGTCATGCTGTTATCGACTCTCGCTTATGGCCCCATGCTTTCTAACGGATAACAAGCATCTGAATTTTACAGTTGTTATAGTTGTTGTGCGGAAACTGGCGCGAGAACCTGCAAGGAACATCCTTGTAGGCCTGCAAAACCGTTCCAAATAGTGCTAGAATTACATTAATGAAATTAAGGACTGTTTTACTGGCTTTATTATTCGGCACTTGTATTTGGATAATTTTCCCTTACTTGGTGATTAAACTGAATCAGTTTTTAGGCTTGCCCTCGTGGCATTTTTGGCCCTTGCAGATCCTCGGTTGGATTTTAATAATCTGCGGCATCACGGTTTTTGCCCATTTAACCTTACTATTTAAAGTATTTGGCGAAGGAACGCCCGTGCCCACCGAGCCGCCCCAGAAATTTGTCCTTGAAAGCCTGTATCACCGCAGCCGCAATCCGATGTATTTGTGCTATTTTATTATTATCTTGGGCGAATGGCTGGTTTTTGGCAGCATTCTATTAATTGTCTATTTAGCTCTGTTTTGGTTGAAAGTAAACTTGTTTGTTGTTTTTTGGGAGGAGCCGGGTTTAAGAAAACGCTTTGGCAAAGAATATGCTGATTATTGTCACAAAATCCCGCGCTGGTTTTGATATTAACCTTCAGGGATCAACCCTGTAGGCGTGCAGAAACTATCTTAAATCGTGTTAGAATATAAATCAATGAAATCTAAACCAAAAATTTCTATTTGCGGCCTGAATTGTAATGTTTGTCCAGCCTTTTTAGCTTATAAAAACAACGATCAGGATTTAAGAGTCAAAACCGCTAAAACTTGGGCCAAAGAATTCCATGACCCAAGCATTAAACCAGAACATGTCAGCTGCCTTGGTTGTCTGTCTCTAAAACAACCTATCTATAAACATTGTTTGGAGTGTGGCGTGAGGTTATGCGGCTTAACTAAAGAAGTTAAAAACTGCGGCCACTGCGCCGCTTATAACACTTGTCCTAAAATTGCCAGCCTTCACCAATATATTCCCGAAGCCAAGCAAGTTTGTGACATGATTAAAAAATTAACCAAATGAAAATAAATATTCGCCGGGCTGATAAATCAGACGCAATCTTACTCCAGGATTTAAACCGTAAAATTATGGTTAACAATGTTCAATACGACCCTCGTTTCAATCCAAATTGGGAACAAACAGATTACGGCCGAAGTTTTTTTGAAGATCGATGCACGCAGCCGAATTGGTATACCATTATTGCCGAAGCAGACGGGAAACCAATTGGTTATTTAAACGGATCAATTGATAATTTTGGCTATCGTTATCCTCAACTTCAGAAAGTCGCCGTAATCGAAAACGTGGGAGTGATTCCGGAATACCAAAATAAAGGCATTGGTAAATTATTAATGGAAGATTTTAAAAAGTGGGCTAAAGAAAATAAAGCAATCCAAATTCAACTAACCAGTTTTTCTAAAAATACCCAGGCCTTAGATTGGTATAAAAAATTAGGCTTTGAGCCGTCAGATATTATTTTACAAAAAGATATTAAGTAACCTACAGGATCCGACCCTGTAGGTTGATTATTGCCGCGCCGAGGGCGGTAGCGTATTCGGCCTGAGCAGGGAAAACAGGGGAGAGTTTAAACAAAGCGCAGACTTGGCGTAAATATTTTTGCATCAGCCGTTTGGTACTGACCCTGCCGGTAAAAATTAGGTTTTTTTCTTCAGTTTTTTGGGCGGCTAAACAAGCCACCATGCCGATTGTTTCGGCCACCATGCCGATTAAACTTTGGGCCAGATCTTCCTTTCTAGTGGAGTTTATCTTGCCGAAATTGGCCGCCGTGGCTTCCGGCGGCAATAAACCAATCCCTTTGCCCAAAATATCGCCCACGGTTAAATCCACTTTAGTTTTATTACCTTTTCCTGCCAGCTTAAAGATTTCCTCCGCCTTTTTAGTTTTCAATAGCAGTTTACCTAAACCCTGAATTGTCCCGCCGCCCACCCCGGTTCCGCCCAAATGAATTGTTGGTTGATTTTTTCTGGCCCAAACAACGGCTGTGCCCGTACCGCAGCTGACCACCACCGCTGATTTTAATCCTGCCAGGAACAAACCGCCTTTGCCTAAACACTCCAGTTCATTTTTCTCCCGTGTCGTCGTCATCGGGGTATTGCTAACCAGTTGTTTCAACCAGTTCTTAGTCAGCTTTACTTTTTCCACTGACCAGGTTTTTAATATTTTTTTACCGTCAAACAGCACCGCGTCGACATAACTGGCCCCAAAATCAATTCCTAAAGTTTTCATAATTTAATTATAACTCCCTATTGACAAATAAATTACATATTCTATTATACGAATATGTATTTAGAAGTATTTAATAAACATGCTAAGTTGCTGCAAGCCTTAGCCCACCCTAAACGGTTGGAGATTTTAAACTTGTTAGCCCAAAAAAGTCTGACCGTGACCGAGATTTATTCCATGCTCGATCTGCCCCAGGCCAACATCAGTCAGCACTTAATTAAACTGCGTCAAGCCGGCGTGGTGGCCACTAAACGCCTTGGCAAAGAAATTTATTACCGCTTGGCGTACAAGAAAATTAACCAATTTCTGCCCCAACATTTTAATTTATTAAAACTAACCCCCCTGGTTCATGATCCGGTTTGCCAAATGCAGTTATCCCCTAAAACCGCAGTTTTAAAAAAGTCATATAATGGTCAGCAGTATTATTTCTGCGCCTCCGGTTGTTTAAAAAAGTTTACCACCCAGCCGCAAAAATATGTCTAAATCCATCACTGCCAGCTTTAATATTACCGGCATGCACTGCTCCAGCTGTGCCAATCTTTTAACCAAGGCAATCTCCAAAGTTCCCGGAGTTCTTTCTGCTCAGGTGACCTATACTACCGAAAAAGCTACGATCAATTACGATCCTGACAAAATCAACTGGCAAGAGCTTAAAACAACCGTCAGCTCGTTGGGCAGTTACCAAATTATTTTGCCAAACGAACCTTCAGTTGCCCACGCTCACCACCCCCAAAAAACCTTAAAAACCAAAGTTATCATTAGCGCCATTCTTACTCTCATTATCTTTGCCAATGAAATGCTCATGCTTGATTTTCTTCCGCGCCAACTCATTTTTATCCTCACCACCTTGGTTATGTTTTATGCCGGCAGAGAGTTTTTCACCAATGCCTGGGCGGCTCTTAAAAAACTGACTGCCAATATGGATACTTTGATTGCCATGGGTACCGGCGCCGCCTATATCTACTCCACTGCCGTTATTTTTTCCCCGCAGCCCGTCTACTTTGACACTGCCGCCATGATTATTACTTTAATTCTTTTAGGCCGTTATCTTGAAGCCAAAGCCAAAGGCAAAGCTTCTGAGGCAATTAAAAAACTTCTTAATCTTCAGGTTAAAAAAGCTATTTTGTTTAAAAACGGTCAAGAAACAGAAGTCGATATTAATTTAGTGAAAAAAGGCGATCAGTTATTAGTTAAACCCGGGGCCAAAATCCCGGTCGACGCCATCATTATTAAAGGCCAATCCTATCTTGATGAATCTTTGGTTACCGGCGAGTCAGTCCCTGTCTTAAAAAAACCCGGCGACAAAGTTATCGGCAGTACCATTAACAAAAAAGGCCTGTTGATTATTCAGGCCACTGGCGTCGGCGAAGACACTTTGCTGGCCAACATTGTTAAGCTGGTTAACCAAGCCCAAAGCTCCAAAGCCCCGATTCAAAAGTTGGCCGATAAAGTCTCGGCAATTTTTGTCCCCACTGTGATTCTTTTATCCTTCCTGGCTTTTTTAGTTTGGCACTTTGTTTTTGGCTTAGCTTTTAGCCCGGCCCTGGCGATTGCCATTACTGTTTTAATTGTTTCCTGCCCCTGCGCTTTAGGTTTGGCCACCCCGATTTCCATTATGGTCGGCACCGGCCGGGGGGCCCAAAACGGCATCTTAATTAAAAATGCCGAAAAACTGCAAATTGCCGGTCGTTTACAAGCGATTGTTTTTGACAAAACCGGCACCTTAACTAAAGGTTCTTTTGCGGTCACCGAGATTATTCCAACTAAAACTTCTGTTCCTCCCTCAAAAATTTTGCAACTTGCTGCTAGCCTTGAACAAGGCTCAGATCACCCGATTGCTGAAGCGATCGTTAAAAAGGCTAAAAACCAAAACCTTAAACTCTATCATCCCACCAACTTTCAAAATATCGAAGGTAAGGGGGTAAAAGGCACAATTAACCATCAAAAACTTCTTCTTGGTTACTGGGGTTTAATGAATCAGAAAAACACCAAGCCTTTTGGCCCCACCAATAAAACTATTACTTTTCTAAGTGTTGACGATCAAATTATTGGCGCTTTAGCCCTAGAAGATGAACCCAAAAAGATTGCCCGCTCCGTTATCGCCAAACTGCAACAGCTCGGGTTGGCAGTCTGGATGATCAGCGGCGACAATCAAACAGTGGCCGAAAATATTGGTAAGCGCCTGGGGATTAAACATATCTTGGCCAGTGTCCTGCCCAAAGATAAAGTTAATAAAGTCAAACAACTACAAAAACAATATTCCTTGGTCGCTATGGTTGGCGATGGAATCAACGACGCTCCGGCTTTAGCCCAGGCCAATGTCGGTATTGCCATGGCCACCGGTACTGATGTGGCCATTGAAGCCGGCGACATTACTTTACTTCGCGGCGATTTGCAGTTGATTAATCAAACCATTGCTTTATCCCGGGTCACCATGACTAATATTAAGCAGAATTTATTCTGGGCTTTTGGTTATAATTCATTATTAATTCCCGTGGCGATGGCCGGTTTAATTAACCCGATCTTTGCCAGCGCCGCCATGGCCCTGTCTTCTTTATCCGTCGTCTTAAATGCTTTAAGACTAAAAAAAATTAAACTATGAACTTACTGGCTATTTTCTTTACCGGCCTAACTACCGGCGGCATCTCCTGTTTAGCCGTCCAGGGCGGGTTATTGGTGAGTTTAATTGCCAGTTCCAAACTAAAAAATCTTGCCGTCTTAATGTTTTTATTAAGCAAAGCCATTACCTATGCAATTTTAGGTTTCTTATTAGGTTTATTTGGTTCTAAAA
Source organism: uncultured Pseudomonadales bacterium (assembly GCA_964507605.1). Taxonomy (GTDB): domain Bacteria; phylum Patescibacteriota; class Microgenomatia; order UBA1400; family CG1-02-47-37; genus CAZYUF01. Next base: position 8,639 of record CAZDQA010000001.1, read on the forward strand.
TCAGTTTAAATCCGATCATTGCCGCTGTTTTTCAGGTTTTTACCGTCTTGTTTATGTTCGCTACTGCCATGAATTTATTAAATGTTCACCCTATTTTTAGATATTTGACGATTACCCCGCCCCGGTTTGTCCGGCGCTTATTAAAAAACAGCGGTAAAAGCGAAGCTATGTTCACTCCTTTAATCTTAGGCGCTTTGACAGTCTTGATTCCCTGCGGCGTCACCCAGGCAATGGAGGTGTTGGCGATCAACAGTGCTAACCCGGTCCAGGGAGCCTTAATTATGTTGTTTTTTGTTTTGGGCACTGCCCCCCTGTTTGTTTTATTCGGTGTATCTGCCGCCAGGTTTTCCGAAGCCTGGCAAGTCCAGTTTAGCCGGGTGGCCAGCGCTTTACTGATTATCTTTTCTTTATATGTGTTTAATTCCAGCTTGATTTTATTTAATTCACCAATTACTTTGACTACCTTAACACGGCCGGTGCGCTGGTTTTTTTCCGCCGAGCGGTTTGAATCTAACCCGGCCAATAACCAAGTTACTATTAACATTAATAACTCCGGTTACAGCCCGAAATATTTTCAGGTCAAAGTCAACCAGCCGGTCAAATTAACCCTTATTAGTCACAATGTCCGCTCCTGCGCCCTGGCTTTTGTCTTTAAATCATTTAATATTCGGGCAATCTTAAAGCCCACCGATGAACAAACCTTTACCTTTACCCCCACCAAAATCGGTAGTTATACCTACTCTTGTTCCATGGGGATGTATAGTGGAACAATGGAGGTAATCCAATGAAACAAACAATAATTTTTTCTCTTTCCGGCCTGCACTGTATTAGTTGTGCTCTAAATATTGATAATAGCCTGGAAGACTTGCCCGATGTTTTTAAAGTTCAAACCAATTATCCCAAAAGCCAAACTAAAGTTGAGTTTGATCCGCAAAAAATTACCCCGGTTAAACTGATTAAAACCATTAAGTCCCTTGGTTATAATGTGTTAGAATGAACTCATGGAACAAAAACTGCCTGTAGATTTACAGAAAAAAATTGAGGAAATGAAAGCCTATACCAAGCCTGAGCAAATGACTCAGTATCTTAATTTAATTAGCGCTTTGCCTTGGGACCAATTAAGCGATGATTGCCTGGACTTAAATAAAGCCAAGGAAATTATGGATAAGCACCACTATGGCATGAAAGAAGTTAAAGATAAAATTTTAGAATATTTATCAGTCATGACCTTAACCCGCGGCAAAGAAGAAGCCACCAGAGCGCCCATGCTTTGTTTAGTCGGTTTAGTCGGCACCGGTAAAACTACTTTTGGCCAATCTTTGGCCGAAGCTTTGAACCGTCAATTTGTCCGGATTCCTTTCGGCGGTCTGGGCTCTGCTCTTGATCTACGCGGCCAGTCCCGGCTGCACCCCGACGCTGAGCCTGGGTTAATTATTAAAGCCCTGAGGCGGGCCAAAACAAGAAATCCGGTTTTACTGCTGGACGAGATCGACCGGGTCACCGACGCCTCCCGGGCAGATATTATGGGTGTTTTAGTCGAGCTGTTAGACCCGGAACAAAATTCGCAGTTTACCGATCATTATCTTGACTACCCTTTTAACCTATCCGATGTTCTGTTTGTCGCCACCGCCAACAATACCCGGAATATTGCTACCGCGGTTTTAGACCGTTTGGAAGTGATTCAAATGCCCTCCTATACTGATGAAGAAAAAACCTCTATTGCCAAAGATTATATTTTGCCCCGGGTTTTAAACGAGTCCGGCTTATCCGCTGATAACTTAACCATTGACGATGATGTCTGGACTAATATCGTCCGGCCTTTAGGTTTTGATGCCGGTTTAAGAACCTTAGAAAGAACGATTGAAGGCATCTGTCATCAGCTGGCCCGCTCCATTGTTGAAGATAAAGCCAAACACTTTCACTTAACCAAAGCCAATATTAAAAATTATTTACCCAGTTATTAAAATATAACCGTTATAACGATTATAAAAATTATAAACATTATATGAATTTGCGAATAGTCCCATTAGGCGGCGGCCCGGGCGAAGTCACCAACAATATGTATCTTTATGAATATGGCAACGATGCCCTGATCGTTGACTGCGGCATCGGCTTTCCCGAAGACAAGGCCTCTGACGAAATTATCATTCCGGATATTTCTTACTTAAAACATAAGTCTTTAAAAATCCACGGCCTTTTATTAACCCACGGCCACGATGACCATCATGCCGCCTTGCCCCACATCTTGCCCCAACTCGGTTATCTTCCTCTCTATGGTTCCCGTTTAACCGCCGGCTTTGCCCAGGACCGCTTGGCCGACTTTGATTTTAACCAGAAAATCAATGTGCTTAATGAAAATGATCAATTGCACCTGGGCCCTTTTACCATTGATCCGATTCACGTCACCCACTCGGTTCCGGACACCTTTCATTATGTCATCAAAACTCCGCTTGGAGCGATTTATCATGGCAGTGATTTTAAGTTTGACTTAACCCCTTTAGATAACTGGCCGCCTAACTTTAAGAAAATGGTTAATCTTGGCAAAAACGGCATCTTATGCTTATTATCAGACTGTTTAAGAAGTGAACGCCCGGGCTTTACTCCTTCGGAAACCACCTTAAGCCAGGCTTTGGAGCGGGAGATTGCTCATTGTCCCGGCCGGCTGATCTTTACCACCATGTCCTCCCAAATTCACCGGATTCAGCAGGCCATTGATATTGCCGCTAGCCACGGCCGCCAAATCTGCTTTGTCGGCCGGTCCATGGAAAGAAATGTTTTAACCGCCCAGCGTTTAGGCTTTCTTAAATTTTCCCGCAAAAATGTAATTAATTCCAAAAGACTGAAAAGTTTTCCCGATCGGAAACTTTGTTTGATTGTGGCCGGCAGCCAAGGCCAGGAATCATCTTCTTTAACCCGCTACGCCAGCGGTTATCATAAACTGCTGAAAATTAAACCTAACGACAAAGTGGTTTACTCCACCGACATTATTCCCGGTAATGAGCAGGCAGTTTATCGGGTGATTGATGATTTAGCCAAAGCCGGTGTCCAGGTAGCTTACCAGGATACAGACGACGATCTTCATGTTTCCGGCCATGCTTCTGCCGGCGAGCTCCAGCTATTAATCCACCTGATTTCTCCTCACTATCTTTATCCAATTGGCGGTACTTTCCGGCACATGAGCCGCTATTTCCAGTTAGCTGAGGAGTTAGGCTACCGCCGGGAACAAATGATTGCTCCCCAAACCGGTCAGGTTGTCGAGTTTGCTAGCTCCGGCCACTTCCGCCTGGCAGAAACCTTAAAGCTCGAACCCCTCCTTATTAATCAGAATGAATTAAAAAAGTAAATTAATATGTCCAGACACCGCTCCAACAAAGGCAAACGCAAACAGCCCTTTAGGCTGAAACTGCCCCGGGAAACTATCTACACCTTGGCCTCTACCGGCTTAATTCTTTTTGGCGGCTTGATCATGGTTTCTTTTTCCCGCCAAAGCCGCTTTTTAGAGCTGATTTTTAATTATTTCTCCGCCCTTTTCGGCTGGGGGACCCTGCTTTTACCCTTCCTGTTTTTAACTGCCGGTTTAATGTTAACCCGGTTAAAATGGCGGATTACCAAACCCAATGTTTTTGTTGGTTCTGTTATTCTTTTGATTACCAGCATCAGCTTAACTCAAGCCGGCACGATTGGTCAGCAAATTTGGAGCAGTTTAACCGGTTTAATTTACCGCTCCGGCGCTCTTTTGGTCCTTATCTCCGGAATTTTTATCAGTTTTGTCGTCATCTTTGAAACCAGCTTGGAGGACATTTTATTAGCCTCACAAACAATTTTTAGAAAAATTAAACAAACATTCCAATCTCTTAAAAACCGGCCCAAGCCTTTATTTGAACCAAAACCGCGCGGCTTTACTGTTAAAGGTTTGACCGAAGAAAAAACCCCTCCCTTGCGGCCTAAACTAACACCTAAACCAATGATTGCCAATCCGATTATTGCCAACCAGCCCGGCGACCAGCAGACCATGTGGCACTATCCGCCCTTATCCATTCTGCCTGACTTTTCCGGCGCCAAGGCCGACCGGGGCGACGTTAAAGAATCTGCCGGTATTATTGAACGGACCTTGGAGAGTTTTGGCATTAAAGCCAAGGTGGTGGAAGTCAATTACGGTCCGGCCGTCACCCAGTATGCGATTGAGATCGCTAAAGGCACCAAGCTCTCGAAAATTACCAGCTTGCAAAACGATCTCGCTTTAGCTTTAGCTGCCCCGCAAGGCCAAATCCGGATTGAAGCCCCGATTCCCGGCCGCAACCTGGTCGGTTTGGAAGTGCCTAACCGTTCTCTGGAAATCGTCTCTTTAAAAGAGACCTTGTCTAAAAAAGCCATGAAAGAAACCAAAAGCCGGCTGGCTTTTCCTCTGGGTTTGGATGTTTCCGGCGAAGTCGTCATTGCCGATATTGATAAAATGCCTCATGTTTTGATTGCAGGCGCTACCGGTTCAGGGAAATCTGTCTGCATTAACTCGATTATTACCTCGATTCTGTTCCGCGCCAGCCCTCAGGAAGTTAAGTTTATTTTAGTTGATCCAAAGCGGGTGGAGCTGACTTTTTACAACGACATTCCTCACCTTTTGACTCCGGTGATTGTTGAACCGGAAAAAGTTGTCTCTGCCTTAAAATGGGCGATTTCCGAAATGGAAAGACGGTATAAACTGTTTGCCGAAGTCGGGGTGCGCAACATTGCCGGCTACAACGAACTCTCCGGTTTTCAGGCCATTCCTTATATTATCATTATTATTGATGAGCTGGCCGATATTATTTTTTATGCCCCCTCAGAAGTTGAAGACAGCATTACCCGCTTGGCCCAAATGGCCCGGGCTACAGGCATTCATCTGGTTTTGGCCACTCAACGGCCTTCGGTTGACGTTTTAACCGGTTTAATTAAAGCTAACATTAACTGCCGCCTTTCTTTTAATGTTAATTCCATGGTTGATTCCCGGGTGATCATTGACTCGCCCGGGGCGGAAAAACTTTTAGGCCGCGGCGATATGCTCTATATTCCTCCCGACCAAGCCAAACCCACCCGGATTCAGGGCGCTTTTATCTCGGAAAAAGACACCAAAAACTTAATTGATTTTATAAAAAAATCCGCGATTAAAGTGGAATACACTGAAGAAGTTACTTCTAAATATAAAGCGAAAATGCCCAATCGTCCGGGCACTACTAGCGATGAAAACATTGACGAACTTTTTGAAGAAGCCGCCCGGGTAATTTGCCAGTATGACCGGGCTTCGGCTTCACTTCTTCAGCGCCGGCTGTCGATCGGCTATGCCCGGGCCGCCCGGATTTTAGACCAACTGGAACAATCCGGGGCCGTTGGTCAGTCAGAGGGCGCCAAAGCCCGGGAGGTTTTAATCTCCAATGCCGACAGTTTTTTAAACGAGTATTTCCATGAAAACACTCGGTGAAATTCTTAAAAGCGCTCGTGTCAGCCGCAAATTAACCCTAACTCAACTTAGCCGTTTAACTAAAATTTCCGTTAAAACTTTATGCGCTTTAGAAAAAAATCAATTTGCTAAATTGCCTTCATCAACTTATATTCAAGGTTTTATTAAAAATTATGCTCAAACTGTGCGGCTTGATCCTATTAAAACATTAGCTGTTTTTAAACGCGATTACGATCGCCACCAGTCCAAAAAAATTCTTCCCCAGGGCTTAACTCAGCCTCTTAATCAACCGTTTTTCGCCACCACCACCGGCCGTAACCTTCTGGCAGCCGGTATTATTCTGTTAATTTTAGCTGGTTACTTAATTTTCACTTTATTAAAACTTTACCAACCGCCGTCATTAATTATCACTCAGCCTCAGGAAGCTCAAGAATTAACCGCGCCGGTTTTAATCAAAGGCAAAACCGACCGCGACGCCACTCTGACTTTAAATAATAAAACTGTCAACCTGGAACCGGACGGCCGCTTTACCACGATCTACAGTACTCAATCCGGCACCCTGCAGCTTAACTTTAAAGCTACTTCCCGGCGGGGAAAATCCCGGGAGCTTGTCCGCCATGTTATCATTGTTCAATGAAAATCAAACGCATTTTACTTACCGGCGATGATGGCTATAATTCGATTGGCACCCGTTTGCTGGTCCATTTCTTAAAAAATAAATATGATTTGAATATTGTGGCCACCAAAGTTCAGCAAAGCGGCGTCGGCGGCAAGCTCAATATTAAAGAGGGCGGTCAATGGGGCAAAGTTCAGGTTGACGGCGTTCCCGCGCTTTGGGTCAGCGGCACTCCCGGCGATGCTATGGAGCTGGCCAATACTTACTTTAAAAAATCTTTTGACTTGGTCCTTTCCGGTATTAACTTGGGTCCTAATATTGTTGGCGATCTGGCTTCCGGCACTTTCACCGCCGCTGTCCGGGCAATCAAACTGCGGCTGGCCCCCAAAGCCATTGCTTTTTCCTGGGTCGCGCCCGGCTCTTTTTGGTACCGCGATCATCAGGGGAACGAAGACTTGGCCACTTATAGCACCTATCCCGGTGAAGCCGCTTACAAACTGATTAACCTAGCCATTATCAATAATTTTTGGGACAACTATTTGTTGAACATTAACTTTCCCGACCAGCCGACCAAAGAAGCTAAGTTTACCCGCTTTGCCTACTACTTCGGCGACTTTTTTAATCCCTTAAAAATTGACAAAGTTAATCAAAAATATTCTTACCCCAAAGGCTTTCAGCCGGAGCTGCAAGGTTTTGTTAACACTGACGCTGATGCTTTAAGAAGCAATTATATTTCCATTACTCCCTGCAAGCCGGACTTATTAAACGATCAAAGCTTTCAGGCCCTCAAAGGCAAAATAATTACTTTATAGTTTTTGTGTTATACTTTTAATATATGTTAACTTTATCCCAAGTCATACTGGTTATTGTCGTTACCATTCTCTCTATTTTATTGATTATTTTTTCCATCTATATTTTCCGGATCCTGGATGAATTGAAAAAGACTTTGCAAAAAACTAACTCCATGATGGATGACATGAAACGGATTACCAAATCTGTGGCTGACCCGATCGAGCACGTCTCTGAATTTATCTCCGGTCTTAAAAAAGGCGCTAAATTGGTAGAGCTGGCCGGGGAATTAGTCTCCAAAAAAGAATCTCATGACCGAAGAAGAAAAGAATAACTCATTCCGCTATGCCGCCGGCTTGCTGTTAGGGTTAACTACTGCTGTTGCCGCCGCCTTTTTGTATAAAACCGAGTCCGGTAAAAAAGTCAACAAAATCCTTAAAACTTATTACCGGGAAGCCAAGGAACATTTTAACGAACTGGTTAAAGATTTCTCCCGTTCCGAGAAAGTTGACCAGGTCGTTACCAAAGAAGTCAAGAAGATACGGAAAAAAATTAACCTCATCAAAAAAAACGTCTTCTCCAAATCCGGCAAGCCTCTGGTAAGATAAGATCATGGACTCCAATCAGATTCGTTCTGCTTATTTAAAGTTTTTTAAGGATAAAGGCCACGTGATTATTCCGCCGGCACCTTTGGTGCCGCCGGATGATCCGACAACTTTATTTACTTCTTCCGGCATGCAGCAACTCATGCCGTACTTAAAAGGCGAGCCGCACCCGATGGGGAAAAGATTAGTTGATTGTCAACCCTGTTTTCGCGCCGAAGACATTGATGAGGTCGGTGACAACCGCCACACCACTTTTTTTGAAATGCTCGGCAACTGGAGCTTAGGGGATTACTTTAAAGCTGAACAATTGAATTGGTTTTGGGAGTTTCTGCTTAAAGTTTTAAAGCTGGATAAAGATAGGCTTTATGTGACAGTTTTTGAGGGCGGTAGCGGCGTTCCCAAAGACGAAGAATCTTACGCTATCTGGAGAAAACTTGGCTTACCTGAGTCGCACATTTTTTATTACCCGGCCCAAAAAAACTGGTGGTCGCGCTCCGGCACGCCTGATAAAATGCCCGCGGGAGAAATCGGCGGCCCCGATAGTGAAGTTTTTTATGAATTTACTGAAGTAAAACACCGCCAAAAATTCGGTCCCAAATGTCATCCTAATTGTGATTGTGGTCGTTTCATGGAAATCGGCAACTCCGTGTTTATGCAATACGAAAAACAGGCCGACGGTTCTTTTAAACCCCTGCCTAAACAGAATGTCGACTTCGGCGGCGGCTTAGAGCGTTTAGCGGCTGCCTGTCAAAACACGCCGGATATTTTTAAAATTGATATTTTCCAACCCTTGATGCAGGCGATTAACACCAAATCCTTGGCTGACAGTCGCTTAATTGCCGATCATTTGCGGGCCGCCTCGGCCATGCTTAACGAAGGGATTTTACCGTCCAATAAAAAACAAGGCTATGTTTTACGCCGCTTAATCCGCCGCGCCGCGATTAAATTAAATGACCCGCAAACTTTAACTAATTATCTTGGTTTACTGACAACCGGAGAAGAAGCCCGGATAATTTTGAGCGACGAAATTAATAAATTCTCCCACAGTCTGAAAGAGGGTGTAAAAATCTTAAATAAAGCCAAAATTATTGATGAAGCTCTGGCTTTTAATTTATTTCAGTCTTATGGCTTGCCGCTGGAAGTAATTGAGAGTGTGGCAAAGGTAAAATTAAACAAAGATAAATTCAACGGTTTATTGGAAAAACATAGTCAAAAATCACGGACTGCTTCGGCCGGCATGTTTAAAGCCGGCTTGGCCGATCATTCCGAAACCGTGACAAAACTGCATACAGCCACGCACCTACTCCATGCGGCCTTGCGGCAAGTTTTAGGTAATCATGTCCGGCAGGAAGGCAGTAATATTACCAGTGAACGCTTGCGCTTTGATTTTTCCCACCCGCAAGCTTTGACCCCGGCCGAGATTAGTAAAGTTGAAACTTTAATTAATCAAAAAATTAAAGAGAATTTAATGGTAAAAAAAACCATTATGGATAAAAATTCTGCTTTAGAAAGCGGAGCCCTGGCTTTTTTTAAGGAAACCTATCCTGACAAAGTCTCGGTTTACACCATTGGCAATTTTTCTAAAGAACTTTGCTCCGGTCCTCATGTTGACTCGACAGGGGGAATAGGCAGTGTTAAGATAATTAAGCAAGAGTCAATCGGTGCTGGTAAGCGCCGACTTTATGCTGTTTTTAATCATGGAACTAAAAAACCTGCTCACTAAGCTTAAACACAAAGAGGAAAATCATCAGGAATATTTTTTTGCGGTCGAAATCACTGAAGAAATAATTAAAACCGCCATCTGGACGGTCACTGACGGACAAACTCAGGTAGTTAAAATTGGTCAGTCCCAAACCTGGGACGGACAAACTCAGGAAAAATTAGTCAGCGCCATTGATCAATCGATTTCTGCTATTTCTGCCAATATTTCTCCGGAACCTTCCGGGGTGATTTTTGGTTTACCGGAAGCCTGGATGGATTCAGACAACATTATTCCCGATAAAAAAACCTTCCTTAAAGCCGTTTGCCAGGAATTAGAGCTTAAACCCTTGGGTTTTGTTATTTCCAACACGGCCGTCATTCAATACTTAAAGATCGATGAAGGCACCCCACCCAGCGCCATCTTTTTACAGCTTAGCTCCACAGAAATAAATTTATCTTTAGTTAAGTTGGGCAAGTTGATTGGTACCCAATTGGTTGGCCGCTCCGGGGACTTAGGCCAGGATGTTGAAGAAGGCTTATCCCGTTTTGATAAGATCGACACCTTGCCCTCCCGGATGATTCTTTATGACGGCCACACTGATTTTGAGGAAGATAAACAACAGTTGACGTCCTATGATTGGGAAGAAAAACTTCCCTTTATTCATGTTCCCAAAGTCGAAGCCTTACCGCCTGATGCCTCAATTAAAGCGATTTGTTTAGCCGGAGGCAGTGAAGTTGCTAAGTCTTTAGGCTTTGATATTAAAACTCCGGTTGCCGCTCTTTCCGCTTCAGATTTAGGTTTTGTTTCCGGTGATGTTGCCCAACAATCAAAACCAGCACCGCCTCCAGAACCAAAGCCAGAACCACCACCAAAGCTAAATCCGCCAACTGGCGGACCAAATCTAATTCAATTAATTAAAGAAAAACTTTCCCGTCTTAAATTCCCGTCTGCCCCTAAAGCGATTATTTGGATTGCGGCCGGCTTTCTTGGTTTATTAATTTTTGTTTTTAGCGCTTATTGGTACTTGCCTAAAGCGCAAATTACTCTTTATTTTGAACCCAAAACCATCGAAACCAATTTAACTTTAACCATTGATCCTCAAGTCTCCACCCTGGACCCGATTAAAGCCATTCTGCCCGGAGAATCAGTGGATATTTCCGTTGAAGGCAGCCAATCTATTCCCACCACCGGAACAGCCTTAATCGGCGACCCGGCCACCGGCAACATTACAATTTATAATAAAACTGCCCAAACAAAATCTTTTCCCAAAGGGACAATCTTAATCGGTCCTAATAATTTAACCTTTTCTCTGGATGAAGATACTACTGCTACTTCCAGCTCGTCTCGTGAAGAAGGAGAAAATACGATTATTACTCCGGGTAAAGCCGACGCCTCCATTACTGCTCAAAACATTGGCGCTGATAGTAATTTATCTGCTGATACCCGCCTATCTTTTAAACAGTTTTCTGAAGATGATTATTATGCCAAAACCTCCGGGCTTTCCGGCGGCACCAGCCAGGAAGTTAAGGCCGTCAGCCAAGCCGACCAAGACAAATTATTAGCCGCTGCCACGACTGAATTAATCAATAAAGCGCAAACCGAGCTGCAAAACCGCCTGGGTGGCGACAAAGCTCTAGTTACCGTGGAAGATCAGGAAAAATTTATTTCTAAAAAGTTTAACCACAGTGTTAATGAACAAGCGGATACCTTAGTCCTTGAGTCCAAACTAGAATACACCGCCTTAAGTTACAGTCAAAAAGACTTACAACTTTTACTTAACGAGGCGGTCAAGGAAAAAATTCCTGAGAACTTTCAGGTCAGTGATTCCAGCGAGACCGAGCTGGAACCGGCTCAGCTTAACAAAGATAAAACCGCTACTATTCAGGCTGCGTTTAAAGCCAACCTTTTGCCCAAACTCGACCTTGAGGCAATTAAAAAACAGCTTAAAGGTCATTATCCCTCGGCTATTCAAGATTACTTAACTTCTTTGCCCAGCTTTTTAAGCGCTGATATTATTATTAAGCCCAACCTGCCCTCCGGCTTAAAAACTTTACCCCATGTTACCAAAAACATTCTTTTGGAAGTGAAGACAAAATAAACTATGGCTTATATTTATTTAAAACAGCCTCCGGCTGATCCGGCTCATCTTTATCGCCGTTTGCAGTTGGTTTCGGCCTGGTCAAAATTGAAAGCGCTTTTGCCGACGATTATGATTGTTGTTGGCGCCAGTCTGATTATTGCGGTTGGCTATCCGATCATTTCTTATGAATTAACCATCGGCCAGCGTTCTCGGCGCCAGTCAATTCTCAAGCCGGTTCCGGATACCTCTTTGGCTGAAAACAAAGGCATTCTTAGCCCCATTAATCCTCAAAACCCTCAAGTGTTAGCCCAAACTCCGGCGGAACAGGATTATTCTCAAGTTTCCGCCTGGTTTAATTTTTCCAAACCCCAGACTTTTTTAAATCCCTCCAACATTACTCATTACACTGTCAGCATTCCTCGACTAAGGATTTCCGATGCTTTAGTCACTATTGGCGGCGATAATCTGGGCAATAGTTTAATTCAATATGGTGGTACCGCCAACCCCGGCGAGATCGGCAGTCCGGTCATCTTTGGCCACTCCATCTTACCCCAATTTTATAATCCACAATCCTACCGTTCGATTTTTTCTTTACTGCCCACCCTTCGGCCAGGCGATGAAATTTTAGTTAATTTTGACGGGATTCTGTATAAATATGCGGTTTATGACTATTTTGAAGTTGCTCCCGGCGAAATTGATATTTTAGAACAGCATTATAGCCGCAAAGAATTGACATTAGTTACCTGTGTGCCTCCCGGGACCTATTTGCGCCGCGGCATTGTTAAAGCCAAACTGGTGGAAATATAATTTATGCGCTACCTGGGTATTGATTTTGGTTTAAAACATTTAGGGTTGGCAATTGCCGACGGGCCTTTGGCTGAGCCTTTCGGCGAGAAAAAATATTCCCAACAAGAGAAGCTCTTTAATTATTTAAACAGCGTTATTATTCAACAGCAGATTAATAAAATTGTCATCGGTTTGCCGGAAGGAAAGTTGGCTGAATCGGTTAAAAATTTTGCCAAAAAGTTAACTGAATTAAGCGGCCGGGAAGTAGTTTTTCAGGATGAAACTTTATCCACGAAAGAAGCCAAAGCTAAGTTAATTGCTGCTCACGCTCCCCAAAAAAAACGCCGCTTTGACCATAGCGCCGCCGCCGCCTTGATTTTACAGGATTACCTTGATAGGATTAATTAATAAAGGAGGGAAGTAAAAATGTTTAAAAATGTTATTGCTCCGGTTCAGGCTTGGCTTTTATCCCGCGGCCAGTGTGTTGGCTGTGGTATGCCTTTAAATAAGGGTAAAGTCAGTTCCATTAAACCGGGACAGGAAAAAATCACCTGCAAGTGCGGCCGCATCTTTGTTAAAGATACTAACACCAGTAAATTCCGTCGGGCTTTGTTTGAAGAAGTCTAAATCATGTTGAAAAAACTTTTTTTCTTGGGCTTTTTTAGCCTGACTGTCTTTATTGTTGGTGTTTATTTATTTTGGCAATGGGCCATTAAGCCGGTTGATCCGCAGAATCAAACTCCTCAAGTTTTTGTTGTTCCCCAGGGCCAATCAGCCAAAATTATCGGTAAGCGGTTGAAGGCAGAAGGTTTGATTAAGAATCAATTGGCTTTTAATCTTTTGGTTGATCAGCAGAATTTAAGTAATCAGCTCCAAGCCGGGGATTTTCGTTTATCTCCCTCAATGGATTTAAAAACTATGATTGACTCTTTGACTCACGGCAGCTTGGACTACTGGATTACTTTTCCTGAAGGCCTAAGGGTGGAAGAATATGCCGAAAGGTTAGCTGCCAAATCTGATCTTGACCCGCAGGTTTTTATTTTAACCGCTAAACCCTTTGAAGGCCGGCTTTTCCCTGATACTTACTTAATTCCCCAAACTGCCTCAGCCGAAGATATTGTTATTCTTTTGACCGACACTTTTACTCAGAAAAGTCCCACGCAAGACAAAGACTTAATTATTTTAGCCTCTTTAATTGAACGTGAAGCTAAACATAGTCAGGATCGCCCTTTGGTCTCCAGCGTTTTGCATAATCGGTTAAAAATCAACATGGCTTTACAAATCGATGCCACCGTGCAGTATATCGTCGGCAAGCCTGACAATTGGTGGAAAAAAGGCTTAACGAAACAAGATTTAGCCATTAATTCTCCTTACAATACCTATCTGCATCCTGGTTTGCCGCCTCAGCCAATCGCTAACCCCGGTTTGGCTGCTTTGCAGGCCGCCGTTACTCCAGCCGCAACAAACTATTTGTATTATGTCTCCGACTCTTCCGGTTATAACCACTATGCCGAAGATCTATCCGGGCACCAGGCCAACATTACTCAATATCTTCAATAATTTCCCCCTTGACAAGATTGGCCAATCTGGTATATTACTTTTACCTTAGCCTGTTAGCGTGCAGGCTGGTCTTTGTTCGTCAATTTCCAAGTTACGCCTTAAATTAAAGTGTCTTATTCAACCTTTATCATTGACAAATAATTGCTAATTATCAACAAAACGGGATTTATGCCCGTTTTTTGTGTTTATTTTACAAAAATGATTAAAACCAACTCTCGCATTTTTTGGAAAACCCCGCCTACAAATTTACCCCAACTAAATCTTTTAGATGTTCAAAAAGATTCTTATCAATGGTTTTTAGGTCAAGGCATTAAAGAAGCTCTGGAAAGTATTTCCCCGATTTTCGACTTTACCGGAAAAAATTGGCAGTTAGAGTTTGGCGAACATTCAATTGGTCAATCTAAATACTCAGCGAGTCAAGCTTTAAAAAAAGGCTTAACTTATGAAATTCCTTTAAAAGTTAAAGCTCAATTAACCAACCTGCAAACCGGTGAAGTGATTAAACAAGAAGTCTTTATGGGGGATATTCCCCAGATGACTGACGTCGGCACTTTTATTATTAATGGGATTGAAAGATCTGTGGTTAATCAACTGGTTCGCTCTCCTGGAGTTTTCTTTTCCGGCACAGTTGATTTGTCTACAGGCCGCAATCTTTATCAAGCCGAGTTACGCCCTTTGCGTGGTTCCTGGCTGGAAATTAATGTTTCTCGTTACAATACCATTTCAGTTAAAATCGACAGGCATCGTAAACTTCCCGCCACCACCTTTTTGCGGGCCATTCGGCCTTTTGAAGACGAAGAACTTTTGAAAATTTTTAATGAAGTTGACACTGATCAAAAACATCCATATATTCTTTCAACCTTAGAAAAAGATCCCACCAAAACTCATGAAGAAGCCTTAATCGAAATTTATCAGAAAATGAGACCGGGAGAGCCAGCTGTTTTAGAAAATGCTAAAGAGCTTTTACATCGGATGTTTTTTGATCCCAAGCGCTATGATTTGGGTAACGTTGGTCGCTACAAAACTAATCGCCGCTTAAAACTCAACCTTGATTTAAATACTCGAGTTTTAACCTCTGATGATATTATTACCTCCATAAAATACTTAATTGCCCTGCAAAATGGTCAAGGTCGGGTTGATGACATTGACAGTTTGTCTAATCGTCGGGTTCGTCGGGTCGGGGAACTAGTGGCCACCAGCGCTTTTAGAGTTGGCCTGCTTCGCTTAGAGCGTTCTATAAGGGAAAAAATGAGCTTAGCCAAGGCTGACGTCGAAGTCACTCCCAGCACCTTAGTCAATCCTCGACCGGTGATTGCTTCAGTCTCTGACTTTTTTAGACGCAATCGTCTCTCCACAATTTTAGATCAAACTAATCCTTTAGCTGAAATTGACAACCTTCGTCGCTTGTCGGTTATGGGTCCGGGAGGGGTCACTCGTGAACGCGCTTCTTTTTCCATGCGTGATATTAATTCCAGTCAATATGGCCGTATTTGTCCTGTCAGATCTCCGGAGGGTCCAAACATTGGTCTCGTTACCTATCTCGCTCTTTACGCTCGGGTTAATCAGTTTGGGTTCTTAGAAACTCCTTATAGAAAAGTTGTTAAAGAAACGAAAAATAACAAAACCAAAATGCGCGTTACTGACGAAATTGTTTATTTAGCTTCCGATGAAGAAGAAAACCACTATATTACTCATGCAGAAATCCAAGTGGACAAGCAGGGCTATATTGTTAAAGATTGGGTTCCAGCTCGATATCAAACAGAATTTATTGAAATTTCAGCCAGCCAAATTGAATATATTGACGTCGTGCCTCGGCAAGTTGTTGGCACTTCTGCCTCTTTGATTCCTTTTATCGCCCATGACGAAGCCAATAGGGCCCTTATGGGTACGCACATGCAATGTCAAGCGGTCCCTTTAGTCAATCCAGAATCTCCGATTGTTGGTACAAGCATGGAGATAGAGGTTGTCTCAGCCATGAAGCGTACTGTTCAAGCCTTGATTTCCGGCACTGTTATCTATGTTGATAGCCAAAGAATTTCTATTAAAACCAACGCCCAAGATGTAAAAAAACTTAAAGATTTAAAACCCTCCCTTCAGGAAACCATTACCATTGAAGGCAGCAATATTCATTATCAAGTGGTTAAATTTAGTCGCACCACCCAATCAACTTGTTATTCTCAAAAACCATTGGTTGCAGTCGGCGATAAGGTCAAGGTCGGTGACTTGATTATTGATGGTCCTGCCTGTGATCATGGTGAATTAGCCTTAGGTCAAAATCTTACCATTGCTTATATGAGCTATGAAGGTTTAGGTTATGAAGATGCGGTTATTATCTCCGACCGTTTAGTTAAAGAAGATATTTTAACCTCAGTGATGATTAATGAATATGAAGCCAAGGTGATGGATACTAAACTTGGACCGGAAGAACTTACCAGAGATATTCCCAATGTTGGAGAAACAGAACTTTCTAATTTAGGCGATGACGGCATTGTCGTGATTGGTAGCCAAGTGGAACCTAATGATATTCTGGTTGGCAAAATTGCTCCTAAGGGTGAAACTGAATTAACCGCTGAAGAACGACTCTTAAGAGCTATTTTCGGTGAAAAAGCCAGGGAGGTTAGAGATACCAGTTTACGCGTACCTCATGGAGAAGGCGGTACGGTTATTGAAGTTAAAGTTTTTGACCGCGACAAAGGCGATGAATTAGACCCTGGTGTAATAAAGAAAGTTATTGTTCAGGTTGCTCAAATGCGCAAAATTGTTGTTGGCGATAAACTAGCCGGCCGTCATGGCAATAAAGGCGTTATTAGTAAAATTGTTCCTGTGGCGGACATGCCTTATTTTGATGATGGCACCCCGGTCGATATTATTATTTCCCCCTTATCAGTCTTAGCCAGAATGAATTTAGGTCAACTTCTGGAAGCTCAACTAGGCTGGGCAGGTAAAAAATTAGGCAAAAAATTTGCCTTGCCTGTTTTTGAACCTGTTGACGAAACTCTCATTATTGATCAACTCAAAAAAGCTCAATTGCCTATTTCCGGCAAAACTCAGCTCTATGATGGTCGCACCGGTCAGCCGTTTACTTCAGAAACAGCTGTTGGCGTTGCCTATTTCTTAAAACTTATTCACATGGTTGAGGACAAAACTCATGCCCGCTCCACTGGTCCCTATTCTTTAGTCACCCAGCAACCCTTAGGCGGTAAAGCCCAAATGGGCGGTCAAAGATTAGGAGAAATGGAAGTTTGGGCCCTTGAAGCTCATCGGGCCGCTCACACCTTGCAAGAAATGCTAACGATTAAATCTGACGATGTGGTTGGCCGGGCCAAAGCCTTTGAAGCGATTGTTAAAAGTCTGGATATTCCTGAAGCCACTGTCCCCGAATCTTTCCGGGTTTTAGTTAAAGAACTTCAGAGCCTCAGTCTTAATATTATTCCCGGCGGCATTACCGAAGAGGAATTAGATGACTAAACTAACCGACTTTTCCACCCTACAAATAAAACTCGCCTCGCCCGAGGTGATCAAAAGTTGGTCTCACGGCGAAATTCTCAAACCGGAAACCATTAACTACCGGACCCTCAAACCGGAAAAAGACGGTTTATTCTGCGAGCGCATTTTTGGTCCTACCAAAGATTGGGAATGCTACTGCGGTAAATATAAGCGCATCCGCTACCGCGGCATTATCTGTGACAAATGCGGCGTTGAAGTTACTCAAAGCCGCGTCCGCCGCGAACGCATGGGCCATATTAACCTGGCTTGCCCGGTGGCCCACATCTGGTTTTTCAAAGGCGCTCCCTCCCATTTATCTTTAATTTTAAATATTTCTCCCCGTAACTTAGCCGGCGTTATTTATTTTGCCAAATATTTAGTGATTGATATTGACAAAGATCTCAAAAAATCTACCTTTGCCAACCTTGATCGGCAATTTACTGACAAAATTAAAGAGCTCGATAATCAGTTGAAATTGGATATCAAAGCCGCCGAAACTGCCCAAACCCAAACCGTTAAAGATATTAAAGCCAAAATCAAAACCAAAGAGCAGGCCGAGATGGCTATCAACGAAGCCAGCCTTAAAACCAAGCGCGCCATTGCCTCTTTTAGAGAAATTCTGGTCAATGAAAAAGAAACCGCCAAGGAAATTTTCGCCACAGTCAAAGATTTAGTTAAACGCATTTATCCTCACACTGTTCTAAGCGAAGAAGAATACTTAAAACTGCTCGATTATAATGCCGGCGACTTTACGACCGTGGGCATGGGCGCCGAGGCCATTTTAGAATTAATTAAAAAAATTGATTTTGACAAATTAACCGTCCAATATCGTCTGGACGTTCAGAATTATTCCGGTCAACGCCAAATTAAAGCCATTAAATGTTTGCGCATCTTAGAAAGTTTCCATAAAGTCGGCATCGATCCGGCCTGGATGATCACCACGGTTCTGCCGGTTATTCCTCCGGATTTACGGCCCATGGTCCAGCTCTCCGGCGGCCACTTTGCCTCCTCGGACATCAACGATCTTTACCGCCGGGTGATCAACCGCAACAACCGCCTTAAACACTTAATGAACTTAGGCGCCCCGGAAATAATTTTAAGAAATGAAAAACGCATGCTCCAGGAAGCCGTCGACACTTTAATTGACAGCTCTCAAGCCCGGGCCACTCGCCGCCGGGGAGTTAAAGAACTCCGTTCTTTGGCGGATATGCTCCGCGGCAAGCAGGGCCGTTTCCGCCAGAACCTGCTCGGCAAACGCGTGGACTATTCCGGCCGTTCCGTTATTGTTGTTGGCCCTGAACTTAACTTAAATCAAGCCGGCATTCCCAAGCAAATGGCTTTGGAAATCTTCAAACCCTATGTTTTAAGAGAGTTGATCAATCGGGGATTAGCCCCCAATGTCAAGTCCGCTAAAAACGTCCTCGACCGCCGCCCGCCGGAAGTTTTCGATATTTTAGAAGATGTTATTAAAGATCACCCGATTTTATTAAACCGCGCCCCCACCTTGCATAAACTGGGCATCCAGGCCTTTTATCCTGTTTTAGTGGAAGGTAATGCCATTCACCTTCACCCCTGTGTTTGCGCCGGTTATAATGCTGACTTCGATGGCGATCAAATGGCCGTTCACGTCCCTTTATCCAAAGAGGCCCAGAAGGAATCGATTGAGTTCATGATGCCCAAAAATAACCTTTTAAAGCCGGCCGATGGTTCGCCGGTCACCTTGCCTAACAAAGAAATGGCTTTGGGAATTTACTACTTTACCTCGGTTAATGACCATCTGTCAGCCGATACCACCATTTTTTCTTCTGAACAGGAAGCTGTTCTGGCCTATCAATCCCAAGCGATTAGCCCCCGCCAACCAATCAAAGTCAGAATCGACAAAGTCATTATCGACACTACGGTTGGCCGGATTTTATTTAACCAAGCCTTGCCGGCCAGTCTTCGTTTTATCAATCATCCGGTTAAGGCTTCCGACATTAAAACTTTAATTAAAAAAGCCATTGCCGTTTGTACCCCTGATGAAACCGTCAAGTTAATTGATGATCTGAAAAATTTTGGCTTTAATGCCGTCACTCTTTCCGGTCTGTCTGTTTCCGTTTCTGACTGCCGGATTGTTCCGGAAAAAAACAAGATGATTGAAGCCGCCAACAAAAAAGCCGCTTTAATTGAAGAAAATTACAAAAACGGTTTGATTACCCGGGAAGAAAAGCGCCGCTTGAGCAACCAGCTCTGGATGGAAACTACCGATACGATTGCCGATAAAACCTGGAATAATTTCGACTCAGAAAATTCCGTCAAACTGATCATTGATTCCGGCGGCACCCGCGCTTCCAAAGACCAGGTCAAACAGTTGGCCGCCATGCGCGGTTTAGTCATTGATCCTTTGGGTAAAATCGTCGAGTTGCCGACCAAATCCAACTTCCGGGAAGGTTTATCTATCTTTGAATATGTCACTTCTTCCCGCGGCTCCCGGAAAGGCTTAACCGACTCGGCTATCAAAACCGCCGACGCCGGCTACTTAACCCGCCGTTTAGTTGATGTTGCCCACGATATGATTATCCGCCTGGAAGATTGTCATACCAAAGACGGCTTAACTATTAAAAATAACGGCAAGCGCAGCCAACATTTTGCCACCAGGATCACCAGTCGCTACTTAGCCAAAGATGTTCTTAACCCAAAAACCAAAAAAGTAATTGCCAAGAGAAATACTTTAGTTGAAGAAGATACGGCCGAGGCCATTGTCAAAGCCAAGGTTGAATCAGTTGTGGTTCGCTCTCCTTTAAGCTGCCAGGCAAAATACGGCATCTGTGGCAAGTGTTATGGTTGGGACTTTTCCACCAAAAAAGAAGTTACTATCGGCGCCCCGGTCGGCGTTGTCGCCGCTCAATCAATCGGCGAACCAGGCACCCAATTAACCATGCGGGTCAAGCACTTCGGCGGCATTGTTATTTCCGACGTCACCCAAGGTCTGCCCCGCGTCGAAGAACTTTTTGAAATTAGAAATCCTAAAATCATTGCTCCTTTAGCCGAAGCCGCCGGTAAAGTTAGCCTTAAAGACACCCCCCGCGGTTATGAAATTACTGTTGCCGATAAAACCTACCTCATCCCTTTAACTTCCACTTTAAGGGTTAAAAATCACCAATTGGTCGGCGCCGGCGAACAGTTAGCCTCCGGTTCAGTCAGCATCAAAGATCTTTTAAAAACCCGGGGCATGCGGGCTTCCCAGGAATATTTAATTGAAGAAATCCAGGCCGTTTATGAATCCCAGGGTATTCCCATTCACGACAAGCATTTCGAAGTCATTGTCCGCAAGATGTCTGATAAAGTCCAGGTGGAAACTGTCGGCGATACCGAGCTGTTAATCGGCGAATTTGTCGAAAAAACCAGATTAGAAGAAGAAAACAGCTTGGCCAAAACCAAAAAAGGCTTAGCGGCCACTGTCCGGGAAGTTATTTTAGGCGTCACCCGCTCTTCTTTGCACACCGAATCTTGGCTTTCCGCCGCTTCCTTCCAAAATACCTCCAGTGTTTTGACTAACGCCGCCGCCCGAGGTAAAATCGACAAGCTCTTAGGTCTTAAGGAAAATGTGATTATCGGCCGGCTGATTCCTACCAGCGAAGAAAGAGCGAGACACGAATAAATATGCCTACCATTAATCAGCTTATCAAAAAAAAGCGCCGTCATAAACCTAATAAAATTAAAGCGACCGCCTTAAGAAAAACTTTTAATTTTAAAATTAGGCGCATGAAGGCGACCATCAACCCGCAAAAACGCGGGGTTTGTCTGTTGGTCAAAACCATGACTCCCAAAAAACCCAACTCCGCTTTAAGAAAAGTTGCCCGGGTCCGCTTGTCCAACAAGCAGGAAGTCACCGCTTACATTCCGGGCATCGGCCATGAATTGGCCGAACACTCGATTGTTTTAGTCCGGGCCGGCCGTGTTCCGGACCTGCCGGGTGTTAAATACCACATTATCAGAGGTAAATACGATACCGCCGGTGTTGTTAATCGTAAATCCTCCCGATCCAAATACGGCACCAAAAAATCAGGTGCCACTACCAGTACTGCCGCGGTCACTGCCGGAGCTAAACCTGCTCCGACGACCGTCGGAGTCGCTCCCGCCCCAGCCGCCAAACCAGCCACCACCGCCAAATAATATATGTCCAGATCAGGAAAAATCACCAAAATCACCATTGCCCCCGACCCGATTTATAACAGCCGTTTAGTGGCCAAAATCATCAATGTGGTCATGAAAGCCGGTAAAAAATCAATTGCCCAAAAACAAGTCTATCAAGCCTTGGATATTTTAAAAGAAAAAACCAAAGCCGATCCCTTAAATACCCTGCGCCAGGCCTTAGATAATGTTAAACCTTCCATGGAAGTCCGCTCCCGCCGCATCGGCGGCGCCGCTTACCAGGTGCCTTCTCCCGTCAGGGGAGACCGCAAAGAATCATTGTCCATTCGCTGGGTGATTAATGCCGCCCGGGCCCGGTCTAATCGGGAATTTCATCGTTTTTCCGAAAAGTTAGCCGCCGAACTTTTCGATGCCTTAAATAATCAGGGCGGCGCAATCGAAAAGAAAAACCAGATGACAAAAATGGCCGAAGCCAATAAAGCTTTCAGTCACTTTAGATGGTAGTATTGTGGCTTCTTTTATAGTGGTTATGATTTTTATAACAGTTATAATCGTTATTAATGATTCTCCAATCCAAACCCTTTAAAATCTTCACCCTTGTTTTAGCCGTCACCTTTTACCTCTTGGCTTTTGTCGTTGCCTTTAAACCGGAGCCGTTTTTGCGCTTTGGCTACTGGGGGATTTTTGCTTTTAACTTAATTGGACCGGGCACTTTTTTAATTCCTGTTGCCAGCCGTCACTTTCTGGTGCTTGGCGTCGCTTTAGCCACCAGTCTGGGTATGGCTATTAATGACTCGGTGTCCTGGCTGGCCGGTAAAAACGGGGACATTGTTTTTCCTCGTGGCCGGCGGGTCGCCCGCATCGAAGCCGCGATTAAAAAATACGGCCCCTTTGCTCTGTTCTTTTGGGCGATTATCCCTTTTCCCTATGA
The DNA here is from genome assembly GCA_964507605.1 of uncultured Pseudomonadales bacterium. GTDB lineage: Bacteria > Patescibacteriota > Microgenomatia > UBA1400 > CG1-02-47-37 > CAZYUF01. Next base: position 30,762 of record CAZDQA010000001.1, read on the forward strand.
CTTTATTGCCGTTATTGCCGGCTATCTCAAACTTCCCTTTAAGCGCTTTTTAATCCCCACCTTTCTCGGCCGGCTAATAAGATTTCTCTTAATGGGCTTCGGCATCGTCGCCATCTGGGGCAAAGTTATCTGATTTTTTCTTCTTTATAACGATTTATAACTTTTATGATTTTTATAATTTTTATGTTTTAAACTTTTTTGTGCTAAACTTAAATCATGGAACCAATCCCGCCAACGGCGATTCCTCCCCAGCCTCCCATTCCTCCCGTCCCGCCCCCACCGTCGGTTCCGCCCGTTATGCCCCCACCCCCTCCCAAGAAAAAATCCTTTGCCTGGCTAATTATCTTGATAATCTTTTTACTTCTTGCCTCCACCGGCGTTTTGGCCTATCAGTACTATCAGCTTAAAACTCAAATAGCCGCCCCTACCCCCAATCCGTCTCTCACTCCTTCTCCAACTTTAAACCAAGTTATCTCACCAGAACTAACAGCTGAACAAGATGCAACCCTTGACACAACTGCCAACTGGAAAACATATAATAATACCTTTTATTCTTTTCGGATAGATTACCCGGTTAGGTTTGAGATTGTTGAAAAAACCAAACGCGAAGATTACTATGACACACTCGCCACATTAACATCATCATTCAAAGAATCGATTACCCTCAAAGCAATACATGATATTGATATCTATGAAAAAAATGGGCCAGAAATGGTGGCAGAGCGGGAAGTAATGGACAGCGGGTTTATATATAATATTACTACCACTAAAATCGGTGATTATTTTGCGGCCATCACTACTTTTGACAACAACCCCGATAAAAAATCTCCTACCATCACTATTGCCCACCCCAGTAAGAATCTTTTTATAGTTATTGACATTAACACCGACCTTTCTCGAGTCGAGTTTGACCAAATCCTCGCCACCTTTAAATTCACCAACTAATTTATGGACAACCCACCTATTCAACCACCAATTCCTCCCACCCCCCTCGTCTCGCCGGAGCCCCCCCAGAAAAAATCCCTTGCCTGGCTGATTATTCCTCTGCTGATCTTTCTTTTAGCCTTCGGCGGCTACTTTGTTATCCAAATTAATAAATTCAAACAACAACTTAACCAGCCGACGTCTACTGCTGCCCCCAGCCCGGTTGTTGTTTTACCCTCGCTTTCACCCGATCTCACTGCCGATTGGCAAACCTACACCAATCAAAAACAGAGCTACTCTCTTAAATATCCGACTTCCTGGCAGATTAACGAAACCGGCGCCACGGTCGACATTAACAATAAACTTACCCTTGCTAAAGATAACTACATTATTACCATTTATGCCAACATTCAGGGCATTGGGGGAACGGCCAAACAAGTTCCCTCCATCCCGATTACTGTCGCCGGTTTAAATTTATTCAAAAGAGACATCGGTGACAATCTTTATGAAAACACCGGCTCTTTTGAAATCAGCGCCAGCGACTCCAGCCCGACCTTTAAGTATCAAGACAAAACTTACGAAATTTATCTCACTTACCCGTTAGCGGAAAAGGGGACCCAAGCCTATTTAGCCAACCTGCAAACTTTCGACCTCATCCTCTCCACCTTTAAATTTGTCGATAGTATCGAGCCAGAATCATCTCCATCAACGCCATTAGCAAAAATCCCGACGATATCCACCGACAACTGGAAGAGTGCCAGTAATAACGGAGTTCAATTTAAAATTCCCCCGGAAGCTACTTGCAATGATAATCAAGCTTGCACCTTAATATCTTGGACTTCTGAATATCAGGGAAATACGCTTTATCACAATATTCGCGTTGAGGTAAAAGATTATCTTGGAGGCTCAAGGAGAGAACAATTTTATCAAAACACTAAACCGGAATGTCATGATATTTATCAAGAAGCCAGTTTTGGCCCGGTTATAGCCCTGCAAATTGCCATTGACGGCGGTTGGTGCCAAGGTGGTGGTGGAGGCATTGTCACGGTTATTGGCAACAAATTAGTTATTGTCCACAATCTTTTTTATAACCTGGAAACAAAAGTTATCGATCGTTGGGACGTTCGGGATACGCTTGTATCAACTTTAAATTAACCATGGACCAACCAATCCCTTCCACCCCCTTTGTCTCGCCGAAGCCTACGGCGAAGGCGGAGCCGGTTTTTACCCAAACCCCGGTCGCGCCGGAACCGCCTAAAAAATCCTCCAAATGGTTGATTAACCTGCAGGGTCCGACCCTGTAGGCCTTATTTTTCCTGACACTCTATTCTTGCTTCAACAGTAAATTTACTATCCACCCTCAGGAATATATCTGCCGGCGTACCTAATTCTTCAAAGATGATTAACGCCTCTTTTTCAAATCCTAAACCCTCGTCTGGGATAACCATTACTCCCGGCGCTGCCTGTATTGGTGAACCACGTCGAATCAAACATATTTCATCTTCACCTTTTCTCATAAAAACTTCTGCTCTGCCACAGCTGACAACTGCGACTGTGGGTTTTCCGCTTGCAATCTTTTTATATTTAGCAGGATTAGGGTAAATAAAAACGCCTTCGTCTTGTCTGTTTGGATCGCCGGGGGCGGTTAAAAATTCCCCTTCTTGTGTTGGTTTCCAAATTGGCTGCCTAAGTTTATCGGTGATTTCTATTGATTGCCAGGCTGGTCTTCGTTCTCCCTCAACCCCTCTTTGTCCTGCCGCTTCTCTTATTGAAACTTGAATAGATACCATAAATTTTTTACTAAAAATCTCTGCTTCGGGCAGAGATAATTAAAATTATAACATTTCCCTGACAAAATACTACCTACAAGGTCCAACCTTGCAGGCCTTTTATTTTTTCTTCTCCGGTTGGTGGATAAAAAACATTCTTTCCGTGTCAATTTCCGGAATCACCACTGCCAAAGGGTTATTGTCTGCCCCCCCCACAACCTGAGCTTTTAACTCTTTAATTGCCACATAAGGTTCATCATCTTCATGATTGCTGTAATTAATCATTGTTCCCGGCTTAATCGTGATTGTTTTTATTTCTGGTTGGGTCATAAGCTATTTTACTCTATTTTTCCCGCTTGCTTTTCCCAAAGAGAGAGAGTAATATTCTGGTCAATGGGATTAGAAATAGGAATACAACAAGCAAAGATGGGCGCCGTTGGTGATGAGTTTAAAACAGCCACTCCGCCCCCGCCATTAGCTCCAAGAGAGTTAACACCTGCGCAAATTGTTGCCGGTCCTGATATTGGTCAAATGCAAGATTTAGCCGGCCAAATCGGCCAGTTAGCTCAGGCCCCCCAAAAAGTTGAAGCCCCTGCAACCCCCACTCCAGCTCAATAATTTCCTTAAACTTTTTCCTAGAGAGATTTATCATGATCCTTCAAGGTCCGTCCCTGAAGGCCTTATTTTATTCGCTGAAAGCGCCCACAATTTTGATTTCTTTTACCGGTTGGCCGTCAACTTTTATAGTTAATCCCATAGTGGCGCCGGAATGGAAAAATATTTCTGCTCTGCCTCCTTTAGCGCTGGCGCGGTCGTTCACGATGGTGACTGGGCCAATGGTTTCTGGTTCATCTATAGTAATTAATCCCTTTTCTCCCCAAAACACTTCAGCCCCCCCACTGCTGTTGATGCCAATGCCTCCGAATGGTTTAGTATTAAAATTAAAATAAACCCCGTCATACTTATTGCCGTTTTCCGGCTTCCAAAGGGGAATGTCTGTATTATAAAATCCATGGGGGAATTTAGGATGTTCTGTCCAGCCTTCATTTGGTCTTGGTTCACGCTCCTGGCTTGAAATGGGATCTCTGGTAAAAATCTGTAAATCCAAATTCATATAAAAAATCTCTGCTTCGGGCAGAGACAAATGTAATATACCTTAGTCTCGACAAATGTCAAGGTTTTGTGAACCTTCAGGGTTGATCCCTGTAGGCCTTGCTTTTCCCAGAGAGAGAGAGAGTAATATTCTGGTCAATGAGATTAGAAATCGGCATACAACAAGCAAAGCTGGGCGCCGTTGGTGATGAGTTTAAAACAGCCACTCCGCCCCCGCCGTTAGCTCCAAGAGAGTTAACACCTGCGCAAATTGTTGCCGGTCCTGATATTGGTCAAATGCAAGATTTAGCCGGCCAAATCGGCCAGTTAGCTCAGGCCCCCCAAAAAGTTGAAGCCCCTGCAACCCCCACTCCAGCTCAATAATTTCCTTAAACTTTTTCCTAGAGAGATTTATCATGATCCTTCAAGGTCCGTCCCTGAAGGCCTTATTTTATTCGCTGAAAGCGCCCACAATTTTGATTTCTTTTACCGGTTGGCCGTCAACTTTTATAGTTAATCCCATAGTGGCGCCGGAATGGAAAAATATTTCTGCTCTGCCTCCTTTAGCGCTGGCGCGGTCGTTCACGATGGTGACTGGGCCAATGGTTTCTGGTTCATCTATAGTAATTAATCCCTTTTCTCCCCAAAACACTTCAGCCCCCCCACTGCTGTTGATGCCAATGCCTCCGAATGGTTTAGTATTAAAATTAAAATAAACCCCGTCATACTTATTGCCGTTTTCCGGCTTCCAAAGGGGAATGTCTGTATTATAAAATCCATGGGGGAATTTAGGATGTTCTGTCCAGCCTTCATTTGGTCTTGGTTCACGCTCCTGGCTTGAAATGGGATCTCTGGTAAAAATCTGTAAATCCAAATTCATATAAAAAATCTCTGCTTCGGGCAGAGACAAATGTAATATACCTTAGTCTCGACAAATGTCAAGGTTTTGTGAACCTTCAGGGTTGATCCCTGTAGGCCTTGCTTTTCCCAGAGAGAGAGAGAGTAATATTCTGGTCAATGAGATTAGAAATCGGCATACAACAAGCAAAGCTGGGCGCCGTTGGTGATGAGTTCAAAACAGACACCCCGCCGCCGCCCTTACTTCCAAGAGAACCGTTAACCCCTGGGCAAATAGTTGCCGGCCCCGACATTAACCAAATGCAAGAAGCGGTTGGTTATGCGGGGTGGTTACGTCAGACCCTTAAAAAAGTTAAAGCCGCTCTAACCCCTACTCCAACTCAATAATTTTCCTAAACTTCCTAAGTTACCTAGTTTTCTTCTTTATAACCGTATCGCTATTTTTCTCCTTTTAATTATACCTCGGGGTTTAAAAGATAAGGTCCATCAACAATTTCTATCATCATTTGATTTAAAGGGTACATTAGGTCTTCCCAAACCCGCATTCCTCGTAGCACTGGCATTCCTGTTTGTGGATTTGTTGGCGGATCCAAAAACAGCACGATCTCTCCTTCTTCGGAAGGCGTGAGTCTTTCTGTCCGTGAAAATCTCCATTTACCATCTTCCAGGCAAGCTTCAACGAAAAAACCACCTGGGTCTGTGGACGCGCCAATCAGTCTCTGTGAATCTTTTGTTATCGTTACTAAAGGTTTGTCAGCTTCATTTTTTATGACGACTTCGAGATTGCCGTCTCTTTCCCTATACTGCAATCGATTAACGTTGGCCATTAAAGCGCTCTGATCATCGCTCTCCTGAACCAAGGCCATTATTGGTAACAAGCCGCCTTCTTGGGTACCAAAGGCTAATTGGATCAAGCGATCGGGGAACACCAACCCTTTATTAGAAAGTTCCTCAATTAGCATGGCTACTCCCGGCATTATCCGGTCCAGCTGCATCGGTCTCGGCTGTTTATCAATAGAGGATTCTGGTAGCATAATCTCGTTTTATTTTTTTACTAAAAATCTCTGCTTCGGGCAGAGACAATGTTAATATATCCTCTTCTCGACAAATGTCAAGTTTTTGTATATAATCCGCTTACTATTAATTAACTCTATTTCTCTTAAAGCCATCGCTTCCTCAAGAGAAGCGATTTTTATTGCCATCTATGGCTGAACAATCCGCCACTGCCAAAAAGCGCCACGTGCCTCTGGATAAAATCCGGAATATCGGCATTATTGCCCATATTGATGCCGGCAAAACTACTACCACCGAGCGGATTCTTTTCTATACCGGAAAAACCTACAAACTTGGTGATATTGACGAAGGCACCACCCAGATGGACTGGATGGCCCAGGAGCGCGAGCGGGGCATTACCATTGTCTCTGCCGCCACCACTGCTTTCTGGACGCAAATTCTTCCCGGCGCCGTTCCCCATGAAGAATACCGCATTAACATTATCGACACTCCCGGCCATGTGGACTTTACCGCCGAAGTCGAACGCTCCCTCCGCGTTTTAGACGGGGGGATTACTGTTTTAGATGCCGAAGAAGGCGTCCAGTCCCAATCAGAAACCGTCTGGCACCAGGCCGATAAATACAATGTTCCCCGTCTTTGTTTTGTTAATAAAATGGACAAGCTTGGGGCTGATTTTTTAGCCACGGTTCAGGATATTAAAGACCGCCTCGGCGCCAATCCGGCCATTATGGCCCTGCCGATCGGGGTAGAGTCTTCGTTTAAGGGGATAGTTTTGCTCTTAGATCAAAAAGCGATGATTTGGCATTCAGATGAAACCGGTGCTGAATATGACATTACCGATATTCCCCAAGACATGGCCGATCAGGTTAAAGAATACCGGGCCAAATTAATCGAACAAATTTCCGAGCATGACGACGCTTTGTTAAACAAATATTTAAACGGCGAAGAACCGACCGTGACGGAGCTAAAAACCGTTTTAAGAAAAGCCGTCATTGCCTACAAACTGGTGCCGATTTTTTGCGGTTCGTCTTTAAGAAACAAAGGCGTTCAGCCCTTGCTTGATGCCGTGGTTGAGTATCTGCCCAGCCCGGTCGATCTGAAAGAAGTCAAAGGCACCCACCCCAAAACTAATGCCGAAGAACTCCGCCTCTGCAACAATGAAGCCCCTTTCTGCGGTCTGGCTTTCAAAATTCAATCCGACCCGCACGTCGGCCGCTTAATCTATGTCCGCATTTACTCCGGCACCCTTAAATCCGGCAGCTATGTTTACAACTCTACCAAAGATAAAAAAGAACGTGTCGGCCGCCTGCTGTTAATGCATGCCAACGACCGCGAAGAAATTCCCGAAGCCTTTTCCGGGGAAATCGTCGCCCTGGTCGGTTTAAAAGACACCACCACCGGCAATACTTTAACTGATGATAGCCACCCGATTATTTTGGAAGGGATTACTTTTACCGAACCGGTCATCTCGTTGGCCATTGAGCCCAAAACCAAAGCCGACCAGGAAAAAATGGGTTTTGCCTTAAAGCGGCTTTCTGAAGAAGATCCTACTTTTACAATTAAATCCGATCCGGAAACCGGCCAAACCATTATTTCCGGCATGGGCGAACTGCACTTGGAAATTTTGGTCGACCGGATGAAGCGGGAATTTAAAGTCGAAGCCAACACCGGCCAACCCCAGGTTGCTTACAAAGAAACTATCAAAAAAATCGCCGAAGCCGAAGGTAAATACATTCGCCAATCCGGCGGCCGCGGCCAGTACGGCCACTGTTTCTTAAGGATTGAGCCCAAAAGCCGCGGTGAGGGTTTTGAATTTGTTTCCGAAATCACCGGCGGCACCATTCCCCGGGAGTTTATTCCTCCGATCGGCAAGGGCGCCAAAGAAGCCGCGGAAAACGGCGTGATTGCCGGCTTTCCTTTAGTCGATGTCAAAGTGGCGGTTTACGACGGTTCTTTCCATGATGTTGACTCTTCGGAAATTGCCTTCAAAATTGCCGGTTCTATCGCTTTCCAGTCAGCGGTCAAACAGGCTGACCCGATTCTTTTGGAGCCGATCATGAAACTCGAAGTTTCTTCCCCCGAAGAATTTATGGGTGAGATTATCGGCGATCTGTCCAAAAAACGGGCCCGCATCTTAGGCACTAACAAGCGCGGCCGGATATTAATCATCAATGCCGAAGCCCCCTTGGCAGAAATGCCCCAATATGCTACTATTCTCCGTTCCATGACTCAAGGCCGGGCCAGCTTTTACATGGAGCCGTCCCACTACGAGGAAGTGCCCAATAACATTGCCCAAAAAATTATTGCTAAATCTGCCAAAAACAGTTAAAATATATCAATTAAATTATTAAGGAGGCTCTATGGCCACTTTTCAACGCACTAAACCGCATGTAAATGTCGGCACCATTGGTCACGTCGATCACGGTAAGACCACTTTATCTGCGGCTATTACCCAATATTTAGCCAAGAAAAACCTGGCTACTGCCATGAAGTTTGAGGATATTGATAAATCCCCCGAAGAAAAGGAGCGGGGCATTACTATCTCGATTAGTCATTTAGAGTACGAGACCGAAAAACGCCACTATGCGCATATTGACTGTCCCGGACACAAGGACTATATCAAGAACATGATTACCGGCGCGGCCCAAATGGACGGCGCTATTTTAGTGGTTGCCGCCACCGATGGCCCTATGCCCCAAACCCGCGAACACATCTTGCTGGCCCGCCAGGTTAATGTGCCGGCCTTGGTGGTTTTCTTAAACAAATGCGACGCTGTCGATGATAAAGAAATGATCGATTTAGTCGAAGAGGAAATTCGCGAACTGCTAACCAAGTATGAATTTCCCGGTAAAGACATTCCCATTATTCGCGGCAGTGCCCTCAAAGCCCTGGAAGGGGATGCTGAAGCCGAAAAATCCATCGCCGCCTTGGTAAAAGCGCTGGATGAATCTATTCCCGAGCCCAAACGGCCGCTGGACCAGCCGTTTTTAATGGCCGTCGAAGACGTCTTCTCGATCAAAGGCCGCGGCACGGTCGCTACCGGCCGGATTGACCGGGGTAAGATTAAAGTCGGTGAAGAAGTCGAAATTGTCGGCTTAAAACAGTCTAAAAAATCCGTGGTTACCGGCGTCGAGATGTTCCGGAAACAGCTCGATGAAGGCCTGGCCGGCGATAATGTTGGCATTCTCTTAAGAGGGATTGAAAAAGACGACATTGAACGCGGTCAGGTTTTAGCCAAGCCGGGTTCAGTTACCGCCCACACGGAGTTTGAAGCCCAGGTTTATATCTTGAGCAAAGAAGAAGGTGGTCGTCACACTCCTTTTTTCACTGGTTACAAACCCCAGTTTTACATCCGGACCACTGATGTGACCGGCGATGTTTCCCTCGAAAAAGGGGTGGAAATGGTTATGCCTGGCGATAATGCCAAGATGACTGTCAAACTCATTCAGCCGGTTGCCTTAGAAGAAGGCTTGCGGTTTGCTATCCGCGAGGGTGGCTTAACTGTTGGGGCTGGAGCGATTACTAAAATCCTTGCCTAAAAAATTATTAATTAGTTTATAAAATATAGTGTCACTGTGTCACTGTGGCACTGTGTCACTGTGTCACTTTCTTTATTTATGCCAAAAGGCCGCATACGCATCA
>CAZDQA010000001.1:40160-52310 GCA_964507605.1 uncultured Pseudomonadales bacterium
CACTGTGTCACTGTGTCACTTTCTTTATTTATGCCAAAAGGCCGCATACGCATCAGATTAAAAGCATATGATCATCGGATCATTGATGAATGCTGCCAAAAAATCCTTGATACCGCTTTGGCCACCGGGGCTCAGGTCGTTGGTCCGGTGCCTTTGCCCACCAAAAGAAAGTTAATTTGTGTGCTGACCAGCCCGCATACTGACAAAAACGCTCAGGAGCATTTTGAAATGTTAACCCACAAACGTTTAATTGACATTCTCGACTCCACTGACAAAACCATTGATAGCTTAATGCACCTGGAACTGCCGGCCGGCGTGGGTATTGAAGTCCGGATGTAACCTATGATTGATCAGTTTTTTGCCACCAAGTTAGCCACCAGTCAAACCTTTGACGCCAAGGGTAATCGGTTAGTGGTCACTCAGCTGCAGGCCGGTCCCTTAACCGTTAAGCGGATCAAGACCAAAGATAAAGATGGTTATGATGCTTTGGTTTGCAGCCTGGCCGCCCGTAAGCAACTTAAGGAACTTAAATTACCTAATGCTGTAGACCTTAAACTCGGCGACCAAATTAACTGTAATGACATCCTCAAACCCGGTGATCTGCTTAAAGCCACCGGGCTTTCTAAAGGCCGGGGTTTCAGCGGCGTCATGAAACGCCACGGCTTTAAAGGCGGTCCGGCCACCCATGGTCAGTCAGACCGCCCCCGCTCTCCCGGTTCGATCGGCATGCGCACCACTCCTGGCCGTGTCTGGAAAGGCAAAAAAATGGCCGGACATTATGGTGTGGAAACTAAAAGCATCAGAAACTTAAAAGTTATCAGTTTTGCTGAAGCTACTAATATTTTAACTATCAGCGGCACCGTCCCTGGTGCCAGAAATTCTCTAATAAAAATTATTAAAAATGCCTAAACTAGACGTTTTATCCACCAGCGCCAAAAAACTAGCGACTATTAGTGTTTCCGCTAAAATTTTTAACGCTAAAATTAATCCTGTCTTAATGAATCAGGCCGTCCGGGTCTATTTATCCAATCAGCGCTTGGCCAGCGCTCGGACCAAAGATAGAAACGAAATTAATGTTACCCATGCCAAGGTCTGGCGCCAAAAAGGCACCGGTCGGGCCCGCCACGGCAGCCGCAATGCCCCGATCTTTGTCGGCGGCTCTAAAACTCACGGTCCGTCTGGCTTCCAGAATTTTTACAAAAAATTGCCTCAGAAAATGAAACAACTCAGTCTTTTCAGCGCTTTAACCGCTAAATTAAAAGACAAGCAAATTTTCGTCGTCGATGGCCTGGAAAAGATCAAACCTAACACCAAAGCTTTTGATAAAATCTTTCATACCTTAGTTAAACAGCCCCAAAAACTGCTGTTGTTAATCGATAAACCCCAGCCGGACATCAAAACAGGCGTTCATAATCTTAAATACTTAAATCTTAACTTGGCCGCTTCTCTCAACACTTATCAGGTTTTAAACAGCCAACAACTTATTTTTACCAAATCTGCTTTAAAAACTTTTGAGGCCCATTATGCTGCTTAAACCTGTTATTACCGAAAAATCCATGGCCCTGGCCCAAACCGGCCAGTTTACTTTTGCTGTTCCCCGGGAAGCTAATAAAAACCAGATTAAATTAACCGTGGAAAAACTTTTTTCCGTGAACGTTCTCCGGGTCCGCATCTTAAGATTAGCCGCCAACCGCTTTAAAGCCATTGTTACTCTTAAAAAGGGTCAAACTATTGAATATTTTGAACTGCCTAAAGAAAAGAAAAATAAAAAGAAGAAGTTATGATTATCCGCCATAAACCCACCACTCCCGGCCGCCGCCACCGCACCGATCTTGACCGGTCTGATTTAACCGTCAAGCGGCCGGAAAAAACTTTAACTAAAAAACTTCAATATCAGGCCGGACGTAACTCTTCCGGTAAATTAACCGTCCGCCATCATGGCGGTCAGGAAAAACGGCTGTTTCGGATTATTGACTTTAAACGCGACAAACATGACATTCCCGCCCGGGTGGCCAGCATTGAATATGATCCCAACCGCACCGCCCACATTGCCCTATTACACTATGTTGATGGCGAAAAACGCTACATCCTTGCCCCTCAGGGTTTAAAGATTAACCATCTGGTGATCACTGGTGACAATGCCCCGGTAAAACCCGGCAATGCTTTGGCTCTAAAAAACATTCCGGTCGGCAGTCTGGTCCATAACATTGAACTCACTCCCGGCAAAGGCGGTCAGCTCGTCCGTTCTGCCGGCAACACTGCCACTTTGCAGAGTAAAGATAAATTTGCCATCATCAAACTCCCTTCCGGTGAAGTCCGGCAGGTGTCTCTTAACTGTTATGCTACAATAGGCGAAGTTTCCAACCCGGAAATTCAAAATATTAAGTTGGGTAAAGCCGGCCGCAGCCGCCACAAAGGCATTAAACCGTCTGTTCGCGGTACGGCCCAGGATCCCCGTTCCCACCCGCATGGCGGCGGCGAAGGCCGTTCCGGTGTTGGCCGCCCCTCGCCGGTCTCTCCTTGGGGCAAGAAAACTCTGGGGAAGAAAACCAGGAATAAACGCAAATATTCCTCCAGATTTATTATTAAAGATAGGCGGATGAAGTAACTATGCGCAGTTCAAAAAAAGGTCCCTATGTGGACGAAAAACTTTTGAAAAAAATTCAGAAACAAAAAGAAACCGGCAAAAAAGAGCCAATCAAAACTTGGTCCCGCGCCAGCCAAATTCCGCCGGAATTTGTCGGTTACACCTTTAAGGTGCACAACGGCCGCAAGTTTATTGATGTTTTTATTAATGAGGCCATGGTCGGCCATCGCTTAGGCGAGTTTAGCCCTACCCGGACCTTTCATGGTCACGGCAAGATGGTTAAGCGCCTGATGACCAAGACTTAAAAAATATTTATGAAAATTAAAGCCGAAGCCAAATTTTTAAAACACGGGCCCAGAAAAGTCAGATTAGTGGCTGATCTGGTCCGGCCAATGGCTTTAGAAGAAGCTCTAACTACCTTAAAACACTTGAGTAACCGGGCCGCCGCCCCGGTTTTAAAGGTTTTAAAGCAAGCGGTGGCTAACGCCGTTAATAATCATAATCTGTCTAAAGATTCTCTGACTATTCATTCAATCGAGATTAACGCCGGCCCTGTTCAAAAACGCGGTCAGCCGGTATCCCGGGGGAGGATGCACCCGATTTTAAAACGCAGTTCTCATATTAAGATCATTTTGAACTCAAAATGATCTATAACATTTATGATAATTATAACAATTATAAAATTTATTTAATTTATGGGCCAAAAAGTTAATCCGCTCGCTTTTCGTCTCGGCACAGTTTTCACCTGGGCCTCTAATTGGTATGCCGAAGGCAAAGACTATCACCGTTTCCTGCTGGAAGATCTTCAGCTGAGGTCTTTTTTATTGGAAAAACTGAAACTGGCCGGCATTACCGATGTCAAGATCGACCGCTCAATCAATACCCTGAAAATTACCCTTTACGTTACCCGTCCCGGCGTGGTCATCGGCCGCGGCGGTTCTGGTTTAGAAGAGCTGAAAACCATGATTACCAAACAATTGAAGATCGACAAGCAATCCGGCAAAACTCCTAAATTTGAGCTATCAGTCATCGAAGTTAAAAACCCGGACCTATCTTCCCGCTTGATTGGTTTAAGGTTAGCCGAGCAGTTAAACAAACGCTATCCTCACCGCCGGGCCGCCGCCCAAGTAATGGAAAAAGCCATGGCCTCCGGCGCCAAAGGGATTAAAATCCTCTTTTCCGGCCGTATCGGCGGCGCCGAAATTGGCCGCAAGGAAAAATTTATTTCCGGCAGCATTCCTTTAAGCACGATCCGTTCCAACATCGACTACTTCCAACAGCCGGCTTTTACCAAATACGGCTACGTCGGGATTAAAGTCTGGATTTATAAAGGAGAGGGGGTAGATGCTTCAGCCTAAACGTCAAAAATTCCGCAAAAGCTTTCGGGGTTCGATGAAGGGTTTGAGCCAAGCCGGCTCAACCTTAAACTTTGGCGATTTTGGCCTCAAGGCCATGGACCGGGGGTGGATTACTGCCCGTCAGATCGAAGCGGCCAGAAAAACCATCAGTCACCACACCAAAAGAGTCGGCCGGCTGTGGATCCGCATTTTTCCGGACAAAACCTACACCAAAAAAGGCGCCGGCGTCCGCATGGGCGGCGGCAAAGGCGAAGTTGAAGGCTATGTTTGCGTTGTCCGGCCCGGCCGGATTATGTTTGAACTCGCCGGCGTCCCCGAATCAATCGCCCTGGAGTCTTTTCGCCTCGCCACCCAAAAATTACCGATTAAAACCAAAGTAGTTATTAAAAATTAATCTATGAAATCAAAAACTGAAGCGCCAAAAAAATCTTTAAGCGAACTCCGGCAGCAGCTGGTCAAGTTGAAACTGGATTTAAAGGTTAATAAGCTCAAAGACACCAGTCAGCTTAAAAAAATCCGCTATCAAATTACTTTATTGAAAGCAAAATCTTTATGAAACAATTAAAAGCCGTTGTTATCAATACCAAGATGCAGAAAACCGCCGTGGTTCAGATTACCCGCCGTTGGACTCATCCGCTTTACCACAAGACGCTGACCAAAAAGAAAAAATACCTCTGTGATAATCAACTGGAAGTTAAGCCCGGCGACAAAGTTTTAATTCAGGAAACCCGGCCCTTAAGCAAAAGAAAAAAATGGAAAATTTTGAAGAAAATATAATTATTATAAAATTTATAACCATTATAACCATTATATGATTCAACTAAGAAGTATTCTCAACGTCGCTGATAACTCCGGAGCGAAAAAGCTCCGGGTCATCCTGGTTCATGGCGGTTCTCATAAACGTTTTGGTTATCTGGGCGATCTGGTTACCTGCTCGGTTTTTGAAGCCAGCCCCAATGCTCAGGTTAAAAAAGGTGAGATTGTCAAAGCCGTCGTCGTCCGGGTTAGAAAAGAACACGGCCGTGCCGACGGTTCTTACATTCGTTTCGACGACAACGCCGCCGTAATCTTAGAAAATGTGGCTACTAAAGAACCTAAAGCCAGCCGGGTTTTTGGCCCGATCGCCCGGGAAATCAAAAATCTTGGCTACAATAAAATTGCCTCTTTAGCGCCGGAGGTGCTTTAACTTATGAAATTTAAATTAAACGACACCGTCAAAATCATTCTCGGTAAAGACCGGGGCAAAACCGGCAAAATTGAAGCAATTTTAGCCAAAGCTAATCAGGTGGTGGTCGCCGGTGCCAATATGTATAAAAAACATGTCAAGAAACAGGGCGACAAACAGCCGGGCGGCATTCTGGACCTAGCGCGGCCCTTAGCTTTATCCAAAATCGCCTTAATTTGCCCTCATTGCCATCTGCCTACCAGAATTGGTTATCAGGGCCAAAAAAAGACTAAAATCAGAATTTGTAAAAAATGTCAAAAACCCTTATGAACCGTTTACAGGAAAAATATTTTACCACCATCGTTCCCGCCCTTAAAAAAGAGCTTAAACTCCAGCATGACTTAGCTGTTCCCAGAATGAAAAAGATTGTTATCAACCTGGGGATTAAAGAAGGCGCCGGCGATAAAGGCGTGGCCAAAAAAATCAGCGACTATATCAGTTTAATTGCCGGCCAAAGAGCGATTGTCACCAAAGCCCGCAAGGCTGAAGCCGCCTTTAAAATCCGTCAGGGCGACCACATCGGCGTCATGGCCACTTTAAGAGGCGAGCGGATGTACGCTTTCTTAGACAAACTGATTTCTCTTGTTTTGCCTCAGGTGCGCGACTTTAAAGGCATCAGCCGGACTAGCTTCGACGGTCACGGCAACTACTCGCTCGGTTTTAAAGAACAAGTGATTTTTCCCGAGGTTGATTATGATACAATCGACCAGACAAGGGGTTTTCAAGTAACCCTGGTTACCTCTGCCTTAGACGATCAATCAGCTTTTAAATTACTGGAATTATTAGGTTTGCCTTTTACCAAGGAGACTCATGGCCAAAGTTAAATTTTTTAACAAACAACTCAAAACCCCCAAGTTTTCCACCCGCAAACAAAACCGCTGCAAGCTTTGCGGCCGTCCCCGGGCTTACTTAAGACACTTTGGTTTATGCCGCTTATGTTTTCGCGAATTAGCCAATAAAGGCGAATTGCCGGGAGTCACCAAAGCCAGTTGGTAAAAAATATGACTGATCCTCTTGCCGACCTACTCATCAGAATTAAAAACGCTCAATTAGCTAAGCATAAAACCACGCTGGTGCCTCACTCCAATCTCAAAGAAAACCTGGTGAAAATATTAATTAAAAATAACTACTTAATTGACTATAAACTCGAAGGCAAAAAACCCAAACTCAGCCTAAATCTCACCCTAAAATATGTCAGGAAACAGCCGGCCATTACTCAAATCAAAAGAATTTCTAAGCCCGGCGTCCGCCACTATGTTAATCAGTCCAATATTCATAAATTAACTATCGGCCGGGGGCTGGTGATAATTTCTACCTCCAAAGGTCTAATGACCGCCAAAGAGGCCAGAAAATTAAACCTCGGCGGTGAAATTATTGGTAAAATTAACTAACTTATGAGTAGAATCGGCGCTCAACCCATTACTATCCCGGATAATCTCACTGTCACCATTGGCAACGGTTTAATCACTGTGAAATCCGCCACTCAGGAATTAACCCAACCGCTTCATCGGGATATCAAGGTCAGCCAAAAGGATAATATTTTGACTGTGGCCGTGGCCCGAACCAGCCGTCAAAGCAAGGCCTTGCACGGTTTAACCCGAAGTTTAATTGCCAACATGATTAGCGGCCTGGTTAAAGATTTTACCAAGACTTTGGAAATTCAAGGCACTGGTTATCGGGTTGCTCCCAAAGGTAGCGGTATTGAACTGGCCTTAGGTTATTCTCATCCGGTGGTCTTTGACCCGCCTCAAGGTATTAAACTGGAAATCAAGGATAATAAATACATTGTCGTTAGCGGCGCTGATAAATATCTGGTCGGCGAGACCGCCGCCAAAATCCGCCACTTCCGCTCGCCGGACGCCTACAAAGGCAAAGGCATTCGCTATCAGGATGAATTGGTGCGGTTAAAGCCGGGTAAAGCCGCCAAAGCCGCCGGAGAATAAACTTATGATCAAAAGATATAAAACCGCCAAAATCCAAAGACAGTACCGCTCCCGCCTGAAAACTAAGGGGACTGCTTCCCGGCCGCGCTTAACAGTTTTCCGTTCCTTAAAATATATTTACGCCCAAATTATTAATGATGTTAAAGGGACAACTTTAGTCTCTGCTTCCGGGAAAGACCCCAAACTCGTTGGCGGAGAGATTGCCGGCCTGGCTTTAAAGAAAAAAATTACCGCCGTAGTTTTTGACCGCGGCGCTTATAAATATCATGGCCGGGTCCGTTGCTTAGCCGACGCCGCCAGACAGAAAGGTTTAAAATTCTAATATGCCCCGCTACGAAGAAAAAAAAGAGTTTGAAGAAAAAATTATTCAGATTAACCGGGTTTCCAAAAAAACCAAAGGCGGCAACCAGATTGGTTTTTCGGTCCTAATGGTCCTCGGCGATAAAAAAGGCCGGGTCGGCGTCGGTTTGGGTAAAGCTCCGGATGTTTTGTCCGGCATTAAAAAATCCATCCGCCGGGCCAAAAAAAATCTCTTCACTGTGGTCATGAAGGGTACGACCATTCCTCATGACATTCAGGTCAAGTTCGGCGCCGCCAGGATTTTATTAAAACCGGCTCCTCCGGGCAGCGGCATTATTGC
This sequence comes from uncultured Pseudomonadales bacterium, assembly GCA_964507605.1. Taxonomy (GTDB): domain Bacteria; phylum Patescibacteriota; class Microgenomatia; order UBA1400; family CG1-02-47-37; genus CAZYUF01. The sequence goes on from CAZDQA010000001.1 coordinate 47,914, forward strand.
CGGCGGGGCTGTCCGGGCCGTCATGGTAGCCGCCGGCATCAACGATGTTTCCAGTAAAGTTTTAGGTACCCGGAACAAAGCCTCCAATGTTTATGCTACGATTAAAGCGCTTAAATTATTAAAGTCAATGGAGTCCAAATGAAACTGCATTCCCGTCCTAAAATTACTGCTCCTTCCAAAAAAAGAGTCGGCCGCGGCTATGGCTCCGGCAAGGGCGGCCACACTACCGGTAGGGGGGCCAAAGGTCAAAATATCCGCAGCCACCGCCCGCTTTACTTTGAAGGCACCAAGATGCGTAAAAGCCTGATCCGCCGCATCCCTATGCTTCGGGGTAAGTTAAAATTTAAATCTTTAAAAGCCCATCAGTCGTTGATCTTAAACCTGGAACAATTAAACACCTTGCCTAAAAACACCGAGGTGACCGTCGCCAGTTTAATCAAACACCGGCTTTTACCGAAAACCGCCGTAGAATATCCGGTGAAAATCTTAGGCAACGGTGACCTTAAAGTCGCTTTAACTATTGCTTTGCCGATTTCTAAATCAGCCGCCAAAAAAGTTATCAAAGCCGGTGGCAAAATCATTGTTCCGGCCAAAGAAGAGCCTAAGGTCAAGCCCAAAACCAAGGCTAAAACCAAAGTTAAACCTAAACCAAAAAAATAAATGCCCCACGCCCTTGACTCAATCAAGCATTTATTCCGCATTAAAGAACTCCGCCGCAAACTATTGATTACCCTGTTTATCTTTGTTATTTTTCGCTTTATTGCTCACATTCCTGTTCCCGGCGTGGACCTGGCGGCCTTACAGCAGCTGTTTAACTCCAACCAATTGTTAGGCATGCTCGATATTTTTTCCGGCGGCACTCTGGCCAACTTTTCAGTCATGGCCCTGGGTTTAGGCCCTTATATTAATGCTTCCATAGTCTTACAGTTATTAATGATGATTATGCCCAAACTGGAAGAGTTGAGTAAAGAAGGCGACTTTGGCCGGGAGAAAATCAATCAGTACACCCGGCTTTTATCCATTCCCTTAGCCGCGATTCAGGCGGTGGGCATGGCCGCTTTACTTAGAAATCAGAATATTTTAGTTTTAAGCGGCCCTTTGGATTTAATCGGTATTGTCTTTACCATGGTCGCCGGTACAATTTTATTAATGTGGCTGGGCGAGTTATTAACCGAATACGGCATCGGCAACGGCATCTCCATTCTTATTTTTGCCGGCATTGTCGGCCGTCTGCCTGTTTCTCTGCTCCAAACCGGCGCCATCAGTCAAACCTTGAACTTAATGAGTTTGCTTACCTTTGGCATTCTCGGCTTAATGGTCATCTCGGCCATTGTTTTTGTTAATGAGGCCGTCCGCCAAATTCCCGTCCGCTATGCCCGGCGTCAACGCGCCGGTGTTACCGCCACCGGCCAGACCACCTACCTGCCTTTGCGGGTTAACCAGGCCGGGGTGATTCCGATTATCTTTGCTGTTTCTTTAGTGGTTATGCCTTCAGTGGTCGGCAGTTACTTGCAAAAAATGGCCCAGCCGCAGTTGGCCGCTTTGGCTGCTAAACTCGTGGCCTTTTTTGATCCCAGCCGCGTCGCTTATCATTTAATCTACTTTATTCTGGTCATCGGCTTTACTTATTTTTACACTGCCGTTACTTTTAATCCGGACAAGATTTCCGAAGATATTAAAAAATACGGCGGCTTTATTCCCGGGATTAGGCCCGGCACCCCCACCGCTGATTACTTATCCCAGGTTTTAAACCGGATTACCTTGGCTGGGGCGATCTTCTTAGGTTTAATTGCCATCCTGCCTTCGATTGCCAGCGGTCTCACCGGCATCACTACTATCACCATCGGCGGCACCGGAATCTTAATTATTGTTTCCGTGATTTTAGAGGTCAGTAAATCTTTAGAAGCGCAATTAATTATGCGCAATTACGAGGGTTTTTTATAATTTTTATAACATTTATAATGATTATGACCGTTATATGTTTATAATCTTTTACGGCCCAGAGGGCTCCGGTAAATCGACTCAAGCCAAACTGCTGGCCGAGAAGTTAAAGTTACCCTATCTTGGCTCCGGCGACTTGGTTCGTTATTATGCCCTACAAGACAAGGGGATTATGGGCAATATCTGCCGCGAGTCTTTAAGCAAAGGCCATTATGTGGCGGACTCGGAAATGTTTGTTTTATGGAAACAGCGCTTAAAAGACCCTGACGTCCAGGAAGGGTTTATTATTGACGGTTTTCCCCGCAATCACACCCAGGCCTTGTTTTTAGCTGACAAATTAGATAAGTACGGTCATAACGTCGACTATGTTTTTTATCTGGTGGTGAGCGAAGTCGAATCCATTAAACGCTTGCTCGCCCGGGGTCGGGTCAATCCGGACGGTTCTTTGAATGACAGCCCGGAAAAAATTAAAGAGCGGTTAAAAATGTACACCGAACAGGAAGCCGATGTCTTAAAATTCTATGAAGAAGAAGGTTTCCTCTGCAAAATCAACGGCGAGCAGACCATTGAGCAGATTTTTGAGGATATATGCCGCGTGATCGAAACCAAGTAATTATTGCCGTGGTTGGTATGGCCGGCTCCGGTAAATCCTTAGCCTGTGACTATTTTCAATCTCAGGGTTATCCGGTTTTGCGTTTTGGCGACCAGACCGATCTTGGCCTGAAAGAACAGCATCTTCCCTTAACCGAAGCCAATGAAAAAACCTACCGGGAAAATTTGCGGAAAGAACTGGGTATGGCCGCCTACGCCATTAAAATCGCCCCCCGCATTAAAAAAACATTCCATCCCGGGATGGAATGTATTATCTTAGACGGCCTGTACTCCTGGGAAGAATATCTTTATCTCAAAGAAAAATTTCCCGAACTAAAACTTTTGGGTATCTATGCCCGTCCGGAAATCCGCCGCCGCCGCTTATCTAAACGTCCGATCAGGCCTCTGGATGAACAACAAGCCAAGGCCCGCGATCTGGCAGAATTAAATAACCTCAACAAAGCCGAACCCATCGCCCTGGCCGACTATCTGGTTATCAACGAAGGTTCTGTTCCCTCTTTCCACCAGGAACTACAACAAGCCCTGGTTAACCTACAGGGTCCGACCCTGCAGGTTTAAATATCCACATCCAGGACTAGATTCTTGATACGCAGAACGTCGGATTCGTCAGTTTCTTCCACAAATTTTTTATAAGATTCACCTGAATTAGTTTTTGAAAAGTAACTTAAAATTTCTTCCGTATTTACCCATATTTGATTAAACAATCCTAAATAATTTTGGTAGCTTGAGTACTTATAACCTCCAGGGTCCGACCCTGCAGGTAAAATATCGACGGGGTTTCGATGAATATATTTGGATAGATAGATAAATTGATTTTCAGATTTAACCAAGACTGCCTTATATCTTCCCTGAAAAACTGGTCCAACCCGCTTATATTTTGCATTAAAATACATCGAATATTTTACGGTTAAGGACTTTAGAAAATTGGTGATGGAATTTACTTCTTTTTGGAAAACGAACAAATGAAAATGGTTAGGCATCAAACAATAACTTAAGAGAGTTATTGTTTGAGTGTAGTTTTTTAACTTTTTGGAAGGAGGCACCTTCAAGGTCTGACCCTGCAGGTCAGGAATTGTTAAATAAATTTTTAAATAAGATAAAAACGTCTTGAAGTCCTGATCGTCAACAAAAATGTTTTGTTTGGCAACACCGCGATTATAAATATGGTAATAAGCTTCGGCTGCATACTCTTTAAGGATATTTTTTGCCGGCATTAACTTTACTATACACCTTCAAAACCTTCAAGGTCCGACCCCGTAGACCAATTTCCCTACAATCCTATTGACTTTTCCAGAGAGAGAGAGTATTATGCGGGTTGTTGTTGCAATCTTTTTTAAAATATGACTTTAGCAAAAGAATACGATACAGCTGCCATTGATAACGTAGCGATTGCGGCGATGGAAAAAACACCGGCAAGCTGTTCCAGATTTAGAATACTCTATATGGGATATCAAATCCGTGAAGGAGTTCCACAGCCAGATGAAGCAATGGCTCAAGTTGTAAGTACGATGACTAAGCTTTGGGAAATTCACAAACCACAATGCTCTTTGGGAAACGACGTCAGTGCCCTAATGAATCATTTTAAGCAAAGCGGCATTTCCACCACTTCCGCACCCGGTCTGTAGTCTGATTAACTCCCTCTATTATTTTTTAAACAATTTGCTATAATACTGATTAATATCTCATGCCAATAGCCGATCCCAAAGAAATAATCGAAGTCGAAGGTGAAGTTTTAGAAGCCTTGCCCAACGCCACCTTCAGAGTCAAACTTAACAACTCCGATAAAATCGCCCTTTGTCATTTGGCCGGGAAAATGCGGCTTTACCGGATCCGGGTTCTGCCCG
>CAZDQA010000002.1:0-37037 GCA_964507605.1 uncultured Pseudomonadales bacterium
TATATGTTTGATAGCTTGCTGTCGATTTTTAGTTATGATTTGGCAATTGATTTAGGGACGGCTAATACCATTATTTTTGTGGTGGGAAAAGGTATTGTCGTGCGCGAGCCAACAGTGGTTGCCAGGAGAAGGAAAGGCAAGGAGTTATTAGCCGTGGGCAGGGAAGCTAAAAAAATGCTGGGGAAAAATCCGGAAAGCATTGAGGTGGTGAAGCCTTTAGAGGCCGGAGTGATTGCCGACTTTGACGCAACCGTCATCATGCTCAAACACTATTTTGCCGAGATTCATCAGCATGTGGGTTTAATGCCGAAGTTGGCCAGGCCAAAAGTATTGATGGGAATTCCGGCCGGGGTGACCGAGGTAGAAAAAAGAGCGGTCCAGGATGCGGCGCTGTCAGCCGGGGCCAGGCAGGCGCTGGTAGTGGAAGAACCAATGGCGGCGGCCATCGGCGCCGGAGTCAAGGTGGATAAAGCCGACGGCCAGCTGATTATTGATATCGGCGGCGGGACAACGGAAATTGCCGTGATTTCTTTGGGCGGGATTGTGCTGAATAAATCATTAAGAATTGCCGGAGAAGAAATGACCCAGGCGATTATTAAGTCAGTGCGTCTAAAACACGGCATGCTTTTGGGAGAAACAACGGCGGAAGAGGTAAAGATTAATATCGGCAGTGCAATTCCCTTTGAAAAAGAAAAAAGTTATGTGGTTAGAGGCCGGGATATGGAAAAAGGTTTGCCCAGATCGTTAAAACTAAAAAGTGCGGAAATCAGAGAAACTTTAGCGCCGGTGGTCCAGGAAATTGTGACAGCAACAGCCTTAACGATTGAAGAAACCCCGCCGGAATTGGTCGCGGATATTTTAAAGCACGGAATTATTATGACCGGGGGCGGCTCGCTTTTATACGGGATTGATAAGGTTGTCAGCGAAATGACCAAGATGCCGGTGTGGGTGGCCGAAGAGCCGCAGGATGCGGTGGTGCGGGGCTGTGCCAAATTATTGGGAGATGAAAAATTATTGGAAGAAGTTAGGGTGAAAAGGGGGCTAAGATAAGCTTCATGCCCTGGCGGTGGCGCTGGCGCAACTGCTCGAAAGTGTCTTTCAGTGTGAGTTCTTGGGCAATTTCCAACTGGTAGATTTGGGCATCGGGTGAGCTAGTGGATTGAATTGGCGGCAAGGACGAAGGGACAATTAAAATGGGGAAGGCGAGGTAGATTAACGCCAGGGTAATAAGAAAAACAGTGGAGCGCCAAAGGATGCGGCTGGACATAAAATAATGATATCATATTAAGTTAATGAGAGAAAGATTAGCTTGGTTTTATTGGCTGTTAATATTAGTGATGGGGATTTTTGGTTTACGACTGGTATATTTACAAATCTGGGAAGCAAAATATTATCGCTTACTGGCTGACGAAAACCGGATAAAACAGGAAATTTTACCGGCTCCGAGGGGGAAGATTTTGGACCGTTTCGGCGAAGTTTTAACTTTAAGCGAAGCCAATGCGCATGTTTTAGGTTATGTGGGGGAAGTGAGCGAAGAGGAAGTGGATAAATTTTACTTAGGGGCCATGGTAGGCAAGATGGGTTTGGAAAAACAGTATGATCAAAGATTGCGGGGCGTTGATGGTTTATCAATTTTAGAACAGGATGCAGAAGGGAAAATATTAAGGGAGTTAAAGAGGATTGAGCCCATTCAAGGGGAAGTGTTGCCAACCACTTTAGATGCGGGTTTGCAGAAAAAGGCTTTTGAGTTAATGGATCAGCGCAAGGGAGCGGTGGTGGTCAGCGACCCAAATAACGGCGAGATTTTGGCCTTAGTTTCCAGCCCGAGTTTTGATGCCAGAAATTTAGCGAAGTTTTTAACTGACAAAAATTTGCCTTTGTTTAATCGGGCCATCAGTGGTGAATACCCCCCGGGTTCGACTTTTAAAGTGGTGACAGCCACGGCCGCTTTAGAAGAAGGTAAGATTGATGAGAAGACTAAGATTGAAGATACGGGTGAGTTGAGGGTGGGGCTTTACCGGTTTGGCAACTGGTATTTTGACCAGTACGGCAGAAAGGAAGGCTGGTTAGAAATTATCAGAGCTTTGGCGCGGAGCAATGATATTTTCTTCTATAAATTGGGCGAGTATTTGGGTATTAATGCTTTAGCGGATTGGGCCAGATATTTTGGTTTGGGCAGTAAAACCGGGATTGATTTGGAGGGTGAGGCCAGCGGTTTAATTCCTGATCCGGAATGGAAAGAGACAGTACTTAAAGATCAATGGTACTTAGGTGATACCTATATTTCGGCAATCGGCCAGGGGAATATTTTAACGACGCCGATTCAACTGAATCAAATGATTGATATTATTGCCAGCCGGGGAAAATTGTGTCAACCGCACTTGACTAAAGGTAAGCAGGATTATTGTAAACAACTGGATATCCACGAAAATACTTTAAATTTAGTCATAGAGGGGTTAAAGCAAGTTTGCGAAACCAGCGGGACTGCTTGGCCATTTTTTGATTTTACGGTTAAAGATAAAAGAATTTATGTGGCCGGAAAAACAGGAACAGCGGAGTTCGGACAACAGGAGGATAAGACTAAAATTAAGACACATGCCTGGTTTAGCGGGTTTGCGCCCGCTTCGACTCAGCGAGGCGAGCCGGCAGACAAGCCGGAGATTGCGGTAACGGTATTGCTGGAGGGTGCAGGCGAAGGTTCATATCAAGCCGCGCCGGTAGCGAAGGAATTGTTAACCTATTGGTTTGAAAGGCAGTAAATAAATTGTTTTCCGATCGGAAATATGATTATATATAAATAATGTCTAGGGATTTAGTTAAAAAGTTGTCAGCAGGTTTATTTACCAATAGCGTAGATATGTTGCTTTTCGCTGTTTCTTTAGGATTGAATTTATATGCCTCAGGTTCCAAAGGTAAAGATCCGATTACGATTTTAGAAAAAAGCTTTAAGTTAACTAAAATTTTTCAGGAGAAATTATTACAATCTTGTACTGCTTATGCAAAAAGCAGAAAATATTTAGAAAGAATTGACGGTGAATTAAGGTTAACTAGAGAAGGAAAGAAAAGATTGAAAAAACAGCTGCCAGAATATCAATCCCAGCGGCCATGGGACAATCGTTTATATTTAATTGTTTACGATATTAAAGAATCTCAACGGGAAAAGCGTTATTTGTTAAATCGATGGTTAAAGGAACATAAAGCAGTAATGTTGCAAAAAAGCGTTTGGGTGACGGTAAAAAATTTAGAACCTGATTTAAGGCGGGAAAATCAAATTTTTTCAGACGAAGGAATGATTTTAGTGTCTTCTTTAAAAAGCGGGGAAGGAATTAATGGGAAGCCGGTAAAACAGTTAGTTGAACAGTGGTATCATTTGGAAGAGTTGAATAAGCGTTACGATGCTTGGCTGGGTGTGGTTAAAGCTAACAGAAAAATGGATTTTAAAAAGACATTTATTTTAAAGATGAAATATTTAAAGATTTTAGAAGACGATCCGCAATTGCCATTTAGTTTATTGCCGGACAATTGGTTGGGCGATAAAGTCTATCAAGTATATAAACTAATTTCCGATCGGAAGTAAATTTATATGGAAGATTTAAAGTACTGGGTGGGATTAAGCGGATTTAAGGGTTTAGGGATAAAGCGGCTGGAGTTGTTAAAAAAGTATTTTGGATCGGTGAAAGCAATTTATCAGGCAAAAAAAGAAGATTTTATAAAAGTAGGGATTAAACCGGAGATGGCGGCTTTATGGCAGAAACGCGATTTGGACAGAGAGATGGAAGAGCTGAATAAAGGCTTAATCAAAGTGATTACTATTGAAGATAAAAGATACCCTAAATTATTAAAAGAGACTGATTCACCGCCATTTATTTTATATATAAGGGGCGAGGAAAGTTTATTAAGTCAACCAAGTTTGGCGGTAGTGGGAACAAGAAGACCGACTGATTATGGCCGGAAAGCGGTTTTTCAACTGGTCCGCCAGCTGGCGGATAAAAAATTAATTATTGTGTCCGGTTTAGCCAGAGGAATTGACAGCCTGAGTCATTGGCAGTGTTTGCAAAGCAAGGGCAAAACAATTGCGGTTTTGGGCCATGGTTTAGAGCGGGTTTACCCGGTGGAGAATCAACGATTAGCTGACGTAATCGTTGCAGGCGGAGGCGCGTTGGTAACGGAATACCCGCTTAATTTTCCGATGGATAAAACTAATTTTCCCTTAAGAAACCGGATTATTGCCGGATTAACCTTAGGTACTTTGGTGATTGAAGGCGGAGAAAGATCAGGGACAAAGATTACTGCCAATTTCGCCGCCGATTACGGTAGGGAGGTTTTCTGCGTTCCCGGGCCGATCACTAGTCTGCAATCCGAAGGCCCGGCACAACTGATTCAGCAGGGCGCCAAGTTAGTCACCAAAGTCGAGGATATTTGGGAAGAACTTATTGGTTTGTCCACAAACAATCTGGAATTCCGTCCGGGCTGGTAAAATCGTCAGCTATTTTATTATAAATATCAATTGCCAGGCAATCATCCTTGTTTTTTTTGGAAAGGCATTCGCTGGCGTAGTTTTGGCTGGCAGTTAATTCAGGAGTGTCTTTTTCAACTGTGTAACTAGGAGAACAGTAACCCATTTCTTGCCCAGTGAATTTAAAAGTGGAGAGGATTTGTTTGGCAACAGAAGGTGGAGTTTGGGATGATGGTTCGATGATTATGGTATAGAAAATTTTGTTGTCTAAGAAGTATTCATTAGGCCTGATTTCTGCAAAATTTTCATATTGACCTTCGAATAATTTACAAACATATTTTTCTTCAGGAAATTTTTTCTTATCTTCTAGGCACTCATTTATCATAGATTGGACTGACTTTTCTCCAAAACCTTTACCGCATCCCATTGTGATTGCGGCACCTTGCTCTATATTGTTTGATGGTACCCCGAGATAGCCCTTGAAATCTAGGCTCTTTAAACAATTAATAACCGGTAATTCTTTTCCAAGACCCTTAACACAATCTTTTTCTGCTTGCCATTCTAAAGGATATTTGATTTCAAAACCACATTCTGAATCTATATATGTTTTCCAGTTGGCAGTGGGGTCGGCGGAGGGTAGCGGGGTTTCGGTGGACAAGGGTGTGGGTATCGACGAGGCTGGAATTTGAGTAATTTGTTGTTTTAACTGGTAGTATTTGTAAGCAAGAACAGAGGAGCCGGCGAGGAGAAAAATAATTACGATTACGATTAACCAGGGGAACGATTTTTTAGTTGGCTCCGGTTCGACCGGGGTTTGGGTAAAAACCGGCGGGGTAGGGGTGATGGGTTGATCCATAAAATAGTCTAACAGTTTGCTAAGAAGTTGACAAGTGTGCTAATTTGGAAACCATGAAGTTGATTGTGGTGGAATCGCCGACCAAAGCCAGAACTTTGTCTAAGTTTTTGGGCAAAGAGTATTTAATTGAGGCCTCGATGGGCCATGTGCGGGACTTGCCGAAAAAGAATTTAGGGGTGGATGTGGAACATGAGTTTAAACCTGAGTATGTGATTTCAGTCGGAAAGTCCAAAGTTGTCAGGCAGTTAAAACTGTCAGCGAAAAAAGCCGAAGCAGTGATTTTAGCGACTGACTTGGACCGCGAAGGCGAGGCAATTGCTTTCCATATCCAATATTTATTAAGAAAAGAAAACCATAGTTTCAGCCGGATTGTATTTCATGAAATTACTAAAACGGCGATTGATGAAGCATTAAAGCATCCGGGCCAAGTGGATTTAAAATTAGTGGATGCTCAACAGGGCCGGCGGATTTTAGACCGTTTAGTCGGTTATCAGCTGTCCCCGATTTTGTGGCGTAAAGTGAGGCGGGGCCTTTCGGCCGGCCGGGTGCAGAGCGTGGCAGTAAGGCTGGTGGTGGAGCGGGAAGAAGAGATTAAAGCTTTTAAGCCGGAGGCCTATTGGGTGGTGGGCGCCAGTTTAAAAAAAGACCAGGAAGAATTTGTAGCTTATTTAAAAAAGATAACTGATCAAACCAAAGCCGAACAGGCGAGTGCAGATTTAAAACTGGCAGAGTATTTAGTTAAGGAGGTGAAAACCAAGCAGGTCAAGCAGTGGCCCTGGCCGCCGCTGATGACTTCGACTTTGCAAAGATCGGCCGGGGCGAGATTGGGCTGGAGTGCGAAAAAGACAATGCATGAAGCCCAGAGTTTATATGAACAAGGTTTAATTACTTATCACCGGACCGACAGTTTGAATTTAGCGAGTGAAGCGGTTGGGCAAGCGAGAGAATATATCCAAACAAAATACGGGGACAAATATTTGCCGGACCACCCGGTGTTTTATAAAACTAAAGCCAAGAATGCTCAAGCAGCCCATGAAGCCATCAGGCCGACGGACGTTAATTTTCAGTCTGAAAATAAATTATATAAATTAATTTGGGAGCGGTTTGTTGCCTGCCAGATGAGTCCGGCAGTGATTAGCCGGACTAAAGTCACGATTCAGGCGGGCAAGCATGAATTAACAGCTGAGGGGGAAAGATTGATTTTTGATGGTTGGTGGAAGATCGGGAAAGGACAGAAATTAGAGAATCTGCCGGAATTAAATGAAGGGGATAAACTGGATTTAATTAAAGTCCTGTCAGAAAAAAAAGCTGACCCAACCACCCAGCCGTTACACAGAAGCTACTTTGATTAAAGTTTTGGAAGAAAAAGAGATTGGTCGGCCGTCAACTTATGCGCCGATTTTGTCGACAATCCAGGACCGGCATTATGTGGAAAAAGAAGAGAAAAAATTAAAGCCTACCGTGATCGGCGAAGCAGTGACTAAATTTTTGCTGAAGAATTTTCCGAAAATTATGGACTATGAATTTACCGCGAAAATGGAAGGGGATTTGGATGAGATTGCTAAAGGCAAGCAAAGTTCAGTATCTGTACTCAAAAACTTTTATACGGGTTTTTCAGACAAGCTTAATGAAGTTAAAGAAAAAGCCCAAAGAGTGGCGATTGAGACGGAAAAGACCGGGGAAAAGTGTCCTGAGTGCAAGGAAGGCGAAGTGGTGATCAGAACCGGCAGATTTGGCAAGTTTTTAAGCTGTTCGCGGTTTCCCGAGTGCAAGTATACGGCGAATTTCAAGCAGATAGTTGAAGGTTTTAAGTGCCCGGATTGCCAAGCAGAGATGGTGATTAAGCGGACAAGGCGGGGCAAACAGTTTTACGGCTGTGCCAACTACCCGAAATGCAAATGGGCCAGCTGGAACAAGCCGAAAAGCTAGCGGAGAACTTTACGAAAAACAAGCACAGTTAAAGAAACAGCAATCAACACTAGAGCGGTTGATACCTGGGCACTCGTTAAAATATCCCAAAAGGCTTGTGCGTTCATATTGAACTCCTTTCCAATTTAAATGCAAACCACAAAAACAATATACCAAATACCAAACATTGAGTCAAAACAGCCCAGCGGTTGGGGTCAGAAAATAGAGTAAAACCCGGGGTGATTAGAATTACTCCAAACCAAGCGGCAGACAAATTTCCACAAATTCCAGAAATTACTTTCAATAAAGATAATTGATCTTTCTTGGTAAGTTTTCGCCTCACAAATTAGTATAGCATGCTTTGGGTGAGCTGGAATAAACCGAAAAGCCTGCAAGGAGACTCCTCGTAGGCAATTGACATATTATAGGGTTGTGATAGACTAGTTGGGATGAATGGCGAAGTTGCTAGAATTTTACGTAATCTTATCGAGCCGGTCGGCCCGACGCATCAAGAATTGCATCCGATTGCTCCCGGGAAGTCTTGGGCGATTCTTCGTTATAATGTTCCTCCTCCAGACACAAAACCGGTGCTTTTCAGTCATCTAAAAAGATTATCTCCAGATTTTGAAGTCCGAATGATCTCTTTTCCTTGCAGTGAAGTGAAAGGTGAAACTATTCAAACTTTGACTCTTGTGCCGGTAACAGAAGATGGGCAAAAAGTGGAAGTTATAAATGCTTTGAGGGCGGTGATAAACGACAGTACTTTTGCCTGGGTGGAGGAAGGCGACTCGATGGAAGATAGCGGTAAAATCCAGATTGTTGGCGATACTGGCATTGTTAAAACCTTAGCCAGTCAGATTTGTGAGGATCCGCAGCGTTACGAAATGCCTTCAGGGAAAGAGATTTTTCCGCCTTTAGCTAATTGGGTTGGGTGGGTGGAGGCAAAATTCGGTAGAGGCCATTTTGATGTTAATGTTTTGAGAAACATTTTGGCCAGCCTAAGGAGAGTAAAAGTTAATATTTATATACCTATAGAGGATTGGGATTGTGTAGCATCAATGGGAATGTTGCCAAGATTATTTGCCGTTATCAACGAAAATACTTTTTTGCAGGCAGATCTTAGCGGTTACGAATTGTTCGGGCCAGAGGCGACTGTTAATCGGCTCGCCGGAGAGTTGGGAAGAGGACAGCAGTTTATGGGTGAACTTTTCGAGTGGATTAATTTAGATGCTGAAGGTAAACCTACAAGGTCCAACCTCGTAGGACGAGTTTGATACAGTAAGTGCTGGTTGAAGGAGAAGAGAATTTCCGGGTATAGTGAAGCGAGCATATGGTTTTTAATTTCCAGGTCAAAAAAAGAAGTGGTGAAGTTCAGATATATCAGGAAGGGAAAATTTCCCACTCGATTTTCCGGGCGCAGCAGAATATTAATAAAGAAGATAAGGCTTTAGCGGAGAAAATCGGCAAGCTGGTGGCAGAGGAATTAAAACCACAGTTTGAGCGGGAAAAGATTTTGGGCACTGACGAAATCGGCGATGTGGTCGAAAGAGTTTTAATTGATCAACAACTGTATGATATTGCCCGGGCATTTATTATTGCCCGGGAGCGGCAGCGCCAGGAAGCTAAGGCCGAAAAAGGCTTGGGAGTGATTGATGATATTGGTCTGCCCTACAATTCGATTGTGGTGATGAAGAATAAATATCTGCAAAAAGGCGAGACGCCGAAAGGTTGTTTTAAGCGGGTAGCTAAGGCGGTGGCCAAGGCAGAAACAGATAAAAAGAACCGTTCTATTTGGGAAGGACGGTTCTTTACCGTCATGAGCAACTTAAGATTTTTGCCGGGTGGTCGGACTTTGGCCAATGCCGGGACAGCCAATGGGCAACTGGCAAACTGTTTTGTGATGCCGATGCCGGATTCAGTCGAGGGAATTTTTGAGAGCATTAAAGAGTCGTCGCTTCTCAAGAAAAACGGCGGCGGGGTGGGATTTAGTTTTTCCCGGATCAGGCCGAAAGGCGATTCAGTGGCCGGGACGAGCGGGAAGGCGGCCGGGCCGGTCGCTTTTATGAAGATTATTAATGAAGCATCGGAAATATTACAGCAGGCCGGCGGCCGGCGGTCAGGCAATATGGTGGTTTTGCATGTGACGCATCCGGATATTCTGGAGTTTATTACCTGCAAAGAAGATGAAACGAGTTTAAATCAGATTAATTTTTCGATTGGTTTGACAGACAAGTTTATGAGAGCGGTGAAAAAAGACAAACCCTGGGATTTAATTAATCCGCACACGGGTAGCGTAGTGAATACTGTTTCCAGCCGGTCGATTTTTGAGCTCGCCAGCTCTTATGCTTGGAAAAAAGGCGATCCGGGAATGATTTTTTTAGACCGGATTAATCAGGATAATCCGACGCCGCACGTGGGGGTTTTGGAGGCGGTTAATCTTTGCGGCGAACAACCTTTGCTTAATTATGAAGCCTGTAATTTAGGATCAATAAATTTAGCGAAACATGTAGTTTCCGGTAAGATTGATTATCAAAAATTAGCCGATACAGTTAAGGTCGGGGTGAGATTTTTGGACGATGTTGTTTCCGTCTGCCGCTATCCCTTAAAGAAGGTTGAGCAAATGGTTCGGGCTAATCGAAAAGTGGGTTTGGGGGTGATGGGCTGGGCAGATTTGTTGGTATCTTTAAGTATTCCTTACAACTCCAAAGCAGCTTTGCAGCTGGCGGAAAGCTTAAGTAAATTTATCCGGGATATTGCTTGGGAAATTTCTGCCCAGCTGGGACAGGAAAAGGGCAGTTTTAAAAATTTTAAAGGCAGTATTTGGGAAACACGGAAGTATAAACAGTTTAGAAATGCCACCTTAACGACGATTGCCCCGACCGGCTCGATTTCCATGCTGGCCAATTGCAGTTACGGAATTGAACCGCATTTTGCTTTAGCTTTTTACAAGGAAGCTTTAGGCGGGATCAGGCTGCCGGAGATTAATAAGGATTTATTGGTTCAACTGCAAGCGGCCGGTATGGATACTACGAACGGGGTGATTGATCAAATTGCCGCCAACGGCACACTTCAATTAATTAAAGAAATCCCTGACAAAATTAAAAAAATATTTGTGACTGCTCATGAAATCAGTTTTCAGGACCATGTTAAAATGCAGGCGGCCTGGCAGAAATATACGGATAATGCGGTGTCTAAAACAATTAATCTGGCGGCCGATGCCCGCGTGGAAGATGTGGTTAAGGCTTATATTCTGGCTTGGGAGTTGGGTTGTAAAGGGTTGACAGTTTATAGGGATACCAGCCGGCAGGCGCAGGTACTTAATGTTGGCTACAATAAAAAAAGTAGCAAAAGTAATATAGGTAAAAGCCCTTCGACTTCGCTCAGGGCGAGTACGTGTCCGCAGTGCAAGACGAAAATGCTGAAAACAGAAGGCTGTGCTACCTGTCCGGCTTGCGCCTTTTCCGTTTGTAGTTTATAAAATACTTATGCTAAAGAAGAGGGGAAAGCTAGTGGTTAGGCACGGGCCGATGTGGTCAGATAAGACCACTTGGCTGATTGAGAAATACCGTGATGGGCGTAGAGTTTTGGCTTTCAAACCGAACATTGACGATCGCTATACCGGCCGGCCGGTTTTAAAAAGCCATAACGGTGTCGAAGTCCGGGCGGTTTTGGTAAGTAAAGACCGGCCGAAAGAGTTACTGGAACTGGCAAAGAAAATTACCGGGTTGGAAAGAATCGTGATTGATGAAACTAATTTTTTCCATGAGTCTTTAGTGAGAATTATTGAAAGGTTTATTAAAAAAGGGATTGATGTTTATGCGGCCGGATTGCTTTTGGATTCTGACCGGAAAGAGTTCGGGCCGACCAAAAAATTAACCCGCTTGGCTGATGAAGTGATTGAAGGAAGGGCGCGCTGTGACTTTAGGTTTGCCAACGGTTATTGTACCAACCCGGCCAAGTACACTTTTGCCAAAAGAAAAAAAGAGTCGCAGTTGGTAGTCGGCGCGGTCGATCTTTACGGTGCCGCCTGTGCCGAACATTATCACTTACTCCATGTGACCGAGACTAAAAATGAAGATTGGCTGAAGCGCTTGCGTTTGCCTAAAAAAATTGTTTTGGACCCGGCTACTAAGAGTTTTTTGCTAACTTTGCGCTTGCCGTATTTAAGACGGCCGCTTAATTTTTCTGCCGACCGTTATCCCCGGATCGAAGTCGGGGCGGACACAATGCGGGTGGGGAAAACGACCGCAGTGGAAGTTTTGGCAGAAGAGTTGGAAAAGAGAAAACTGCCGGCTATGGCTTCGTTGGAAGATTGGCGCTATAATCCTTATTTAAAGAAAAGCTACAAGGATTCGTCGCTGGCGCTTTTAAACTCGCAAAAATGGTTTATTCAAAGAAAGTTTGAGCAGTTAAGACTGGGAGCGAAAAATAAAATTTTCATTCAGGACGTGCATCCGGAAATGGATTTTTGTTATGCGCTGACCAATTTAATTTTAGGCCGGATGAAGCTTAAACATTTTCAAAAATATGTTGACTATTTTTATAGCCTGGATTGGGCCCATTTGCCGGCGGCCGACGTTTTGGTTTATTTAACTGCCAGCGACGCAGTGGTTTTGAAGCGGGCGCACGCCAGCTTGCGGCCGTTCGAGACGATTGACGATAATTATTTTCTGGTGATGAAACGGGTGAATCAAGCTTGGCTGGCCGGGACCAAGTATCTGTTGGATGTGGTGGTTTTAGCGATTAACACTGATAATTTTAACTTTGTTATCAACAAAGGGGCCAAACAAAAATTAGCGAAAAAAGTTTTGCAGAAATTAGCCGAACTGGGTTGGAGATATTAATGCTGATAGTTTTGGAAGGAATTGACGGATCAGGCAAGTCGATGCAGGCAAAATTACTAAAAGCGGATTGGCTATTGGCTTTTCCCCGCTATGACCAGTTTTTCGGGAAAATCATTAAATATTTATTGCACTTAAAAAGCGGCCAGAAAATTAATCCTTATGTGTTGGCGTTTTTGTTTGCGGCCGACCGTTTGGCAGCCAAGCCAATAATTAACCGTTGGCTAAAAAAGGGTAAAACCGTCGTTTTAGACCGTTATACCGGATCCAGCCAGGCGCATCAGGGGGCGAAATTAAGCGGCAGAAAACAGCAGAAGATTATTGACTGGATCGATTGGCTGGAAAATAAATTTTTCCAACTGCCGCAGGCGGACAAGGTGATTTTTTTGCAGGTGCCGCCAGTGGTGACGAGAAAATTGATGTTGTCCCGGAAAAAAGACGCGGCGGAAAAGGATTTTACTTACCAGCAGAAGGCCTATCAGTTATATTGTCAGTTGGCAAAAAGAAAAAAATGGCAGATAATTAATTGCGTTAAACAAGGAAAGTTATTAACACCAAAGGAGATTCATGAGCAAATCAGATCAAGACTTGGTTAATTTGGCGGTTAAGGCGGCCCGGAATTCCTATTCGCCTTACTCAAAATATCAGGTGGGCGCGGCGTTGCTGACTGTGGGCGGAGAGGTTTTCAGCAGCTGTAATGTAGAAGTGGCTTCCTATGCTTTAAGTGACTGCGCTGAGTCAAGTTTAATTTCTAAGGCAGTCAGCGAGGGGATGGTGAAGAAATATGGACGCAAGTTTATTAAAGCGATTGCTGTGGTTACCAAAGACGGCGGCATGTCCTGCGGCCGCTGCCGGCAACGCATCCGCGAGCACGCTGACAACTGTGTGATTATTTCCGGAAATTTACAGGGGAAAATTTTAAAGACCACGACCCTGAAAAAACTTCTGCCCGACTCTTTCGGCCCGGAATCGCTGGGGGTGGATTAGATTGACACTTCTTGCCACGATCGTAGTAATAAGTGTATAGTTAATTTATGGCCAAGTTATTGCGTTCAAGGGACAGAATTTTATTGGGGATGGCGGTTTTAGGAGATTTGCTTGATGAAGTAGTTGGCGGCGGCAGTCGAGCTTACCATGCCGGAAAATTGGGATTTTATACGCCGTCGTGGTATTCAAAGAATGCTTTGCAAACTGCAGTTAGCAGAATGTTAAAAACCGGACTGATTTGTAAAAATATTAAAAAAGGCGAGGTGGTTTGGGAGTTGACAGGTTCGGGTAAGAATCAATTGGTCCGCAGTTTTCCGCTGCTTAAATGGCAGGAAAGACAATGGGATGGCTGGTGGCGGATTGTAATTTTTGATGTGGCGGAAAAACAAAGAATGGTTAGAGATAGTTTAAGAAGCAAGTTGATTGAGCTGGGTTTTGGCCAATGGCAAAAAAGCGTTTATGTTTCCCCCCACGACGTAGCCAATGACATGATTGAATTTTTGGAATCATTGCATTTGATTGGACAAGCATCGGTATTTACAGCCAAAGAGTTGGGGCCGGGGCAGGCGGAAAAAATAGAAAAGATGTGGAAGCTGGATAAGTTAAATGATAGTTATTGTAAAATAGTGGAAGAGTGGGAGAAAATGAAAGATAAAAATTTAAACAAAAAAAAGGCGCAGAAAATTATCAGCCAATATTTGTCAACGATTGAAACCGACCCGTTTTTACCAAGAGAATTACTGCCAAAATCGTGGTTTGGTTTTAAAGCAAAAGAAGTATTCAGACAGTTGAAAAAACAGTTAAAACACCTTGACACTTTTTAGTACGATCGTGGGTAAAAGTGTAAAGAAATAATCAGGTGGGTTAAATAGGTTTAATCGTATCGGCGTGGTTGTTTACAATATCCAGAGTGCCATCATTGATTAATTCGCGGTAGGCGTGGCCGGTGCCTTTAAGATTAAAGTTTCCTAAATTAACCGGATGATCTGGAGTTCCGGTAAGCGGGAGCGCTTGTTCTCTGACAGTTTCTAGAGAGACTTCGGCTTTTTTAGCAATGGCTTCTTTGGCTGATCTCCAGGCGTCGGCGCAAAAAATCGATCTAGTGCAGGCTCTTAATTTTCCACCAAACATTTCCTGATTAATTTCTGGCTGGGAAAATTCCGGTGGGGTAAATTCGTTGCGGCGCATAATTTTTTGCACTATACTACAGTTATGTCTTTTAAGTCAAGCTCGGCGGCAAAGCCGGAAGTACAAGGATTGCAGTATCATATCCGGTTAAAAAAGGGAGACATTCCTCCCTATGTTTTAACGCCCGGGGATCCGAAACGGGTGAAGAAGATTGCTGAACTTTGGGATAAAAGCAAGTTTGTGGCTGATTACCGTCAGTACGTGACTTATAAAGGTGTTTACAAAGGCGCAAAATTGGCGGCTGTTTCCAGCGGCATGGGATCACCTGGTTTAGCAACTGTGGTAGAAGAACTTCTGCGCATTGGTGTGCACAGTTTTATCCGGGTGGGGACGTGTGGGAGCCTGCAGCCGGAGATGCAGATCGGCGATTTGGTCATTACTACCGGCGCGGTTCGTTTGGACGGCGCCTCCAAAGATTATGTGATTCCCGAATATCCGGCAGTGGCCCACTATCAGGTGGTGGAGGCTTTGATTGCCGCGGCGAAAAAACTTAAGGTTAAATATCATGTTGGTATTACTGCCTCCACCGATACTTTTACCGTCGGTCAGGGGCGTCCGGCTTTTAACGACTATTTGCCGTCGCATAAAGCCAATATTTTTAAAGATATGCAGATGGCCGGGGTGAAAAATTTTGAAATGGAAGCCGGTTGTTTATTGACCTTAGCTTCGCTGTTCGGGGTGCGTGCCGGCGCCATCTGCGTCGTGGTGGCCGATCGGGTGCGGGACAAGTTTGAACTGACTGACGAAATGGAACAAAAGTGCGCTCTTGTTGCCAGCGGGGCAATTTGCCTCTTGCAAAGAAAATCAAAATAGATAATATTTTAATTGATGCCAATACCTCCAGAAGGACAACAATTATTAGATATTGAAGCTTATCTTAGAGAGAAGGGCGCACTTGACCTAAAAGGTAGATTTCTTACAAGGGAACATATTGGTAGACTATTAGGAGTAAATGCAAGATACCAGAATGATAACCAGAACCAGCCTTCAGAAGTTGGACCAGAAGGGGAGGCGGTCAAATTAGGCATCTCTGGGTAAAGAAAACAATCTCCGCTTGACACGGTATGGTTATATATTAGATAATATACACAATATGTATATTATCCGGAATGAAAACAAGGAGAAATTAGAGAGTTTGCCGTATTTTAATCTGATGGCGGTGAGGCAGTTATTTGGCTACAATGAAACGACCGCGCGTCAGACTTTGGCCCGCTGGAGCAAAAGCGGCCGGATAATCAGATTGAAAAAAGATTTGTATATCAGCCGCGATTTTTATTTAACTCATAAAGCCGATCCGGACTTTGCCGGTTTTATCAGCAGCGTGATCCAGCCGTTTTCCTATTTGTCCTTAGATTATGTTTTGCAGCAGTGGGGTATTTTAACGGAAACGACTTACCCGATTACCGGAGTGACGATAAAGAATACCCAGTCGGCGGCCAATCAGTTCGGGAATTTCAGCTATCGTCACATTAAGCCGGATTTGTTCGGCGGATTTGAAGAAAAAAATGTTTGGGGAATAAATGTAAAAAGAGCGAGTTTGGGCAAAGCCTTGTTTGATTATTTTTATTTTCGTCACGGTCCTAATTGGGATTTAAGGTTAAACCTGGAAGAATTTACGGCAAAAGATATAAAAGAGTGGGAATATTGGGTGAAAAAAAGCGGGTTAAAGAAAATGAAGTTGATTGCCGAAAATTTAAAGGAGGCAGTATGGAAGCGATTGTAGAAGAATTAAGAAAAAAATTAAACGAGCCGGAGATATTAAGGGCGGATGCGGAAACGCGGCGGACAGTGGTTAAAGACACGCTGATACCCTATTTTTTAAAATTTATTTACGGTCATAAGTCATATCGCCAGTTGGCGTTTTACGGCGGATCGTGTGCCCGGGTAGTTTATGGTTTGGAGCGGATGTCTGAAGATATTGATCTGGATAATAGTGCTGGAGTAGAGATGAAAGATTTCGACCAGGAATTGAAAAAATATATCCGGGGAGAGTTAAGACTGAAAACCGGGGAAGTTTACGCTCAGGCGGGCGAAATAATCCGGCGCTGGACAGTAAGATTGCCGATTTTATATGATTTGAGGTTGTCTAAAAACCCGTCGGAGAAATTGCACGTTAAACTGGAAGTCAGCCCGCAGCAGCAGACAGCTGTAATCGTAAAAACACCCCTTGTTCGAAGCGGCAAAAGCATGGTGATTACCCATTGGAGCAAAGAAACGCTGATGGCGGGAAAGTTAATTGCCTGTCTGGAAAGAGTTTGGCGCAAAGGAACGGATAAAAGTATATCGGTGAAAGGGAGAGACTGGTTTGATTTGATTTGGTATATGCAGCAGCGAGTGAAGCCGTTGGAGGAAAAATTGTTGAAGGATGCCAAGGCGGCTTGCACCACAAGGCAGACATTTTCAGAGCTAGGTAAAAAAATAGCCAAAATTAAACCGATTGAGCTAACAACTGACTTAATTCCGCTGTTTCCGGAAAAGATTTTTGTCGAGGAATGGGTGAAGAATTTTAAGGAATTTTTTAAGCGCTACGCGGCGTTTTATAAAACTGGTGCTTGACACGAAAATTTAATTTTAGTATTCTTAAATCCCAGAGCTATGAAATATCATTCTGGGATTTTTTCCGCCACAGGCGGACAAGTAGATAAAAAAATCAGGCATTGTTTGCGCATTACCGATTTTTCTGCTAAAGAATTGATAGAGATTTTAAAACTTTCGGCGAAGCTGAAAAAAGAGTTAAAAACAAAAGGTAAAAATAAACCGATCCTAAAAGATAAAACCCTGGCAATGATTTTTGAAAAACCGTCTTTAAGGACCAGAATTTCTTTTGAGATCGGCATGACCCAATTGGGTGGGCATGCGCTTTATTTAGGGCCGGCTGATATTCAAATGGGCGCGCGCGAGTCAGCTCACGACATCGGCGTCGTCACCAGTTCAATGGCAGATATGATCATGGCCCGGACTTTTAAACACAGTACTATACAGGAGTTGGCCAATGGTTCAAGCGTGCCGGTGATTAATGGTTTGTCTGATTTAGAGCACCCCTGTCAAATTCTGGCAGACTATTTAACCATAGGGGAGAAGTTAAAAAAATACCAACAGTTAACCTTAGCTTATTTTGGCGACGGCAATAATAATGTGACCCATTCACTACTATTAATGTCGGTTTTGCTGGGAAATGAATTTAGGTGTGCGGCACCAAAAGGTTATTTTATGAACCCGGCCATAGTTTGTGAAGCGGAAAAGATAGCTGTAAAAACTAAAGCCAAGATTGTCCAAACTGACGATCCGGTCAAAGCGGCTAAAGGGGCGGAAGTGATGGTGACGGACACCTGGGTGAGTATGGGTTTGGAAACGGAAAAGAAAAAGCGCTTAAAGATTTTCCCGCCATTTCAAGTGACGCCAAGACTAATGGGTTTAGCGTCTAAAAAGGCAATTTTTATGCATTGTTTGCCGGCTTACCGGGGTAAGGAAGTGGCCGCCGAAGTAATCGATGGACCGCAATCAGTTGTCTTTCAAGAAGCAGAAAATAGGCTACACAGCCAGAAAGGATTAATGGTATTTTTATATGCCTAAATCATGGTTATTTAATCAAAGCTATATTTCTGTTGACCAGATTAAAAATCGGCAGCAGGTGGACGAAATATTTAAGATGGCGGATTTTATGAAAGTTAAAGTTTTAAAACATGAAGTTTATGAGCCATTAAAAGGGAAATGCGTGGCGATTTTATTCTATCAGCCATCAACTAGAACTTTTACATCTTTTGAAGCGGCAGCCCGCCGTTTGGGAGCTTATACGATTGCGGTACACGGTATGGCCCAATATTCATCGGTAGCCAAAGGCGAGACTTTGGAAGATACGATCAGAAGTATTCACCAGACGACCGGTTGTGACGCGATTGTGATTAGGCATCCGGATAATAACTCCAGTGAGATAGCCAGCGCGATTTCTTACGTGCCAATAATTAACGGCGGCAGTGGGACAGCTGAACATCCGACCCAGGCGCTTTTGGACCTTTACACGATCTATGCTCATTTTAAGACTATGGATAAATTGCACGTAGTCATGGTGGGCGATCTTTTATACGGCCGGACGACCAAGTCTTTAGCTAAACTTTTAGCCACGGTCAGTAAAAAAGTAAAGATTACTTTTGTTTCGCCGAAAGAGCTGATGTGTCCGCGGGAGTTTGTGGCTAAAATCAAGGGCAAGGTGAAGTTTAATGAGACCGATAAATTAACTCAGGTTTTGCCCAGTGCTGATGTGGTTTACATGACGCGGGTGCAGAAAGAGTGGTTTGAAAAGTCCGGAAAACTGGAAGAGTACGAACGGTTAAAGGATAAGTTTGTTTTAACCAGGCACATGGTGACGATGATGAAAAAGAACGCCATCGTCATGCACCCATTACCGAGAGTGGGCGAGATTTTGTATGAAGTCGATGATGATAAACGCGCCAAGTATTTTGAGCAGATGAGAAGCGGTTTGTATGTGCGGATGGCAATATTAAAATCAATCTTATGCGTTGGCCGGGTTTAATTGACGTCCATGTCCATCTTCGGGAGCCGGGAGCGACTCACAAGGAGGATTTTTTAACCGGCTCGCAGGCGGCGGTTAGCGGCGGGTTTAGTTTTATTATTGACATGCCCAATAATCCGCTGCCGACTGTAACCGTGGCCCGCTTGAAAGAGAAAATTAAATTAAGCCGAAAAGCGGTTTGTAAGATTGGTTTTCATTTTGGAACTGATGGTAGGAACTTAAAGGAGTTTCCGGCAGCAGCCAAACATCCGCGCGTTTTTGGTTTGAAACTTTATTGCAACCACACCACCGGCGAGATGCTGATTGAAGACAAAAAAGTTTTACAAAAAGTCTTTGCTGCCTGGAAATCAAATAAGCCGATTTTAGTCCATGCGGAAGGAGAACAGTTAAAGACAGTGATTGCTTTGGCAAAAAAATTTAAGCGCAGATTGCACGTTTGCCATATTAGTTTACAGGAAGAAGTGGTGATGGTGAGAAAAGCTAAAAAAGCGGGCTTAAAAATAACCGCGGGAGTAACTCCACATCATTTATGGTTAAAAAAAGGAGCAATAATGAAGCCACCACTTAATACAGATGCGGATAAGTTGGGTTTATGGCAGGGATTAAAAGACGGAACGATTGATTTAATTGAGAGTGATCATGCGCCGCATTTAAAATCTGAGGGTTTGTTTGGAGTACCTGGTTTGGAGACGACCTTAGGATTAATGCTTTTAGGAGTGAAGCAGAAAAAATGTACTTTAAATCAGGTTAAAAAATGGCTTTACGATAATCCCAAAAAAATATTTAATATTCCTGACCAGAAAACAAAAATTAAGTTCGATCCGGATAAACCGTGGATTGTAAAAGAGTCTGAATTAAAAACCAAGTGCGGCTGGTCGCCGTTTAATAATTGGCGCCTATATGGCAAGGTTATTTTATGAATTTAAAAGTTAAATTTTTAGGAATAGAGTTTGCTAATCCTTTAATTATGCCCTCGGGAATTTTACAGGAAGTAGCGGCTCATTATCAGGCAGAGAAAAACGGTCTGGGCGGGGTGACGACCAAGTCGATGACCATGGAGCCCAGAGAAGGTAATCCGCTGCCGCGGGTGATTAAGTATGAACACGGGATATTAAATTCCGTGGGATTACGCAATCCGGGAATTAAAAAAGGCGCGGGCGAATGGGCCAAATTTATAAAAGCGACTAAAATTCCGGTCATTGCTTCAGTGTTTGCAGTTAAGGTGAGCGACTTTGTTTACTTAGCCAAAGAGGTAGAAAAAATTCATCCGGCAATGATTGAGCTGAATCTTTCCTGCCCGAACACGGTGGATGAATTAGGACAGCCGTTAGGAATGGGAGTGGAATCGACCGGGGCGGCGGTGAAAGCGGTGAGGAAAGCCTTAAAAAAAGAGACGAAAATTTTAGCCAAGTTAAGTCCGAATGTGGCTAATATCGGTGAAGTTGCCAAAGCCGCCGAGGCAAGTGGGGCAGATGCGATCAGCGCCATTAATACGGTCGGGCCGGGAATGGTAATTGACATAATTAGGAAAAAGCCGATGTTAGGGAATTTAGTTGGCGGAGTGTCTGGTCCAGGAATTCGGCCGGTGGCAGTCAGGTGTATTTGGGATATTTATAATAGTGTTAAATTACCGATCTTGGGTATGGGCGGAGTGGAAACCGCCCGGGATGTAGTGGAGATGATGTTAGCCGGAGCCACCTTGATCGGCGTCGGTTCGGCCTGGTACCGCCACGGTTTTGGTATTTATGCCAAGATTAAAACAGATTTAGTTAAGTATATGGAGGATAATAAAATTAATAGTTTGAAAGAATTAATCGGAGGCGCTCATGGGTAAAGTTGTTGATATATTAAAAAAGATCGGGGCGGTAATAACCGACGATCATTTTGTGTACACTTCCGGTAAACACGGTGAAGTTTATATTAATAAAGACGCGCTGTATCCGCATACTGGCGAGACTTCAGAAGTTTGCCGGATGATGGCGGAAATGTTTAAAGATAAAGAGATAGAAGCAGTCGTTGGTCCGGCCTTAGGGGGAATAATTTTATCGCAATGGGTAGCTTATCATTTATCGCGAATGAAAAGTAAGGAAGTTTTTGGTGTGTATACGGAAAAAGATGAGACAGAAAATCAAATATTAAGACGGGGTTATGATCAGGTGATTAAAGGTAAAAAGGTTTTAGTGGTGGAGGATTTGACCACTACCGGCGGAAGCGTCAAGAAAGTGGTTGATACTGTTCGGCAAGCCGGCGGCGAAGTCGTCAGTGTTTGCGTGATGGTTAACCGCGATCCGGTGAATGTAAATGGAACAACGGTCGGCGCGCCGTTTGTGGCAGTGGATATTTTGGAAGCGAAAGCGTTTGACGAAGCGGATTGCCCATTTTGTAAAGAAGGCCGGCCGATCAACACTAAAATCGGCCACGGGAAAAAGTATTTAGAAGAAAAGGCAAAAAAATGAACTTTCAGGAAAAGTTAGACAAAATTGTTGACGAAAATAACTCGTTGCTGTGCGTGGGGTTGGACCAGGGGGAATTTGAGTTTAACCAAAAAATTATTGATCAGACTCATGATTTGGTTTGTGCCTATAAACCAAACTTTGCTTTTTATGAAGCTTTGGGAAGTAAAGGCTGGGAAAACTTGAAAAAAACAATTGAGTATATTCAGCGTTACCACCCCGGGGTAGTAACGATTGCTGATGCGAAGCGGGCGGATATCGGCAATACTAACCAGGGTTATATGACAGCAATTTTTGATGAATTAGGCTTTGATGCAGTGACAGTGAATCCCTATTTTGGCAAAGAAGCCTTGCAGCCGTTTTTGGACCGGAAAGATAAAGGGATTATTGTTTTATGCAAAACTTCGAATCCGGGCAGCAATGAATTTCAGGATTTGATCTGGGAAAAAGTTGCCAGAAACGTGACCGAGGATTGGAATAAAAATAACAACTGTTTGTTGGTGGCCGGCGCCACCTATCCTGAGGAATTAAAAAAAATCAGAGAGATTGTGGGGGAGATGACTTTGCTGGTGCCGGGAATCGGGGCGCAGGGTGGAGAGGTTGAGAAAACAGTAAAGGCCGGCTTGAATTCCCATAGAGCCGGGATGATAATTAATTCCAGCCGGGGGATTATTTTTGCTCAAAATCCCCGTCTAGAAGCGCAGAAATTAAGAGAAGAAATAAATAAATACAGATGAAAATAACCGCAGATTTAAATGTTTTAGCGCTATTAAAACATCCGGAAGAATTTTACGGCGATCCGCAAGTAGATTATCTGATTCAGTTTGGGCCAAAGTTTGAAGGATTGATCGGCAAGCGTGAAAATGAATTACCCAAAGAAGGGGTGATGATTTTGGAACATCATTATGATGAGGCCAAAAAGCTGATGGATAAAATTAACAACTTAGCCCAACAGGTAATTAAGGACGCGAAAAAATATAATGACGTTGGTTTTTGTAAGGAATATTTTGAGCTGGCAAAAGCTGGTTACAAAATGTTAGCTAAATATGATCCAAAGGGAATACCTGTAAGTTTGGAACGGGCTGGATTAGTGACCACAAGATTGGTGTTAGGTTTAGATCAGGACGCGGTCATTAATAATGAAGTAGCGGTGGTGACTAAACGGACGCATTTAATTGATGAACCGGAAACAAATTTGTCAGTAACGGTCAAGTGGCGGGAACTGGATAAATTAAAAACAATCAACGGCCGTGAAATTCTTTTAAGCGATTTTGTCAATCCGGCTTCCGGGGCTTCTGGTTTGGCCTTTATAGTTGCGGCCAAGGAATTAGGGATTAGGCCGAAACAAATAAATCATCGGTCGATCAGCTTGACGCGTCAGGGGGTAGTTTTTGTCAGACGGGAGCTGGGGGAATTGAGAATTAGCAGTACTTTTTATTCGGTCGGCGAGTGCAACGAACTTAACAAGATGTATTATTTAACCGGTCAGCGGGCAGTCGCCGATGCCGGACATATGTTGCGCCATTTCCTACCCAAGTGGTATAAAGAATAATATGCTGGTTTTTTCCGGATCGTCCAATCAACCGCTGGCTCGAAAAATTACCAGAAGTTTAAAAACAAGATTGGGGAAAATTGAACTGTCGAGATTCCCTAATGACGAAGCGCGGGTATATATTAAAGAAAACAATCCGGGCCGGCGGGCGGTATTAGTGCAATCTTTATCCCACCCGACTGACAGGCATTTGCTGGAATTAATGTTGATCGGTGATGCTTTGGTGCGGTTAGGGGTAAAAAAAATCATTTTGGTAATTCCCTGGTTTGGTTATTCCAAGCAGGATAAAGTTTTCCGGCCGGGCGAGCCGCTGTCTTCCCAGATTGTGGCTAAAATACTACAATTATTGCCTTTGGAGAAAGTGATTACCTATGATTTGCACAATCCGGGGATAATTAAATTTTTTAAATGTCCGGTGATAAATATGTCCGGCCGGCGGCTGTTTAATAATTTTTTCAAGAAACGGGTGGACAGTCGGACGATGGTGGTGGCGCCGGATAAAGGCTCGCAAAATTCGATTAAGCGGTTTGCTAAGGACTTGGGTGGTTTAACAGTGGCCTTCATTGATAAAGAAAGAAGTCTGGTAACAGGGAAGATTACCTTGAAGGGAATTGATAAGCCGGTTAAAGGCATGAAAGTGTTAATGAAAGACGATATGATTGCCACTGGCGATACCTTGATAGCCGCGGCCGGACTACTTCATGAACAAGGAGCCAAGTCAATTGAAATTTGCGCCACCCATCACTTGTTTGTTAACGGCGCGCAGAAAAAAATCGATCAGAGCCCGATTGATAAACTGTGGATTACTGATACGGTTAAATTAAAAAGCCGGTCGAAGAAACTGGCGGTTTTAAGCGTGGCAAATAGGATTGCCTGGGCAATTCGGGCTTGACAGGCTGGGAAAAAGGAGTTATTTTAAGTATA
This sequence comes from uncultured Pseudomonadales bacterium, assembly GCA_964507605.1. GTDB lineage: Bacteria > Patescibacteriota > Microgenomatia > UBA1400 > CG1-02-47-37 > CAZYUF01. The sequence continues at coordinate 23,697 of CAZDQA010000002.1, forward strand.
TTAGGGCTAAGAAAAGGCCCTATTTTTATTGGACAAATTCCAGGGCAGAAAGGAAAGATATGGTTTTCACAGAAGGCGGGGTTATTCCCGGTTTATATTTTCAGGCGAATAATGATAATCCAGGTGGTAGGGAGTCTTTAGTTTATAAACCGATGGAGTCGATGGTACCAAAGGGAGCAATAATTCCAAAGGATACTGCTCCACCAGAAACTCATGTTGTCCAAATTGACTTGGATAAAGCGGCAGAAGCCAGGGGAAAGTTGATTGAAATGTTTGGTTAGATTATAATAGTTCATGGACTTGAAGAGTGAGTTTTTAAAGGAAGCCAAGGTGATTGATGCGGAGCGGGGGTATATTTCTGTGTCTTCGTTTAATCTGCGGATGAAGCCGGAGGTGTTAGCGGCGGCGGCAAAATTAATCGCCAACTTTTTCAAAAACGACAAAATCGACACGGTCCACGGCATTCCGCATTCCGGTAATTACCTGGCGACGGCCGTGGCGTTGGCGTTGGACGGCCAAGTCCGACTCCATAGTTCCCGTAAGGACCAGAATATTCCTACTTCCTGGAAAGATGTTTACCGCCAGGAAGTGCGTTCGTTTACCACTTCGACTGCCGGAATGGACGTGTTTTCCGGCATCAATTTGTCGTTTGTGAAAAAAGGCGACCGGGTATTGCTGTTGGACGATGTTTGTGCCAGAGGCGAAACCGGTTATAAAATCATCAAAGGTTTGCTGGAGCGTGGGGTAACGGTGGTCGGTTATGCGGTTTTATTTGACAAGGTTTTTCAGGGCGGGTTGGATTATGTTGCCGCTTTAGGGATTAAAGTTTTTTCCTGCATTAGGGTGAAAAAAATCTTGGCCGGTGATAAAGTGGAATTGTTATGATTACTGTAGTGGATTTCGGCGGGCAAACCTGCCATTTAATTGCCAGGAGAATACGAGAGTTGGGAGTGGATAGCCGGGTGGTTCCCTTTCACTTTTCGATACGATCGTGGCAAAAAGTGTCAAGCTTGGAAGGAATTATTTTGTCCGGCGGGCCAAGTTTTGTGAATTTACCGGACTCGCAGACAATCGATAAAGCAGTCTTTAATTTAGGCGTGCCGGTTTTGGGGATTTGCTACGGGATGCAGTTAATGGGTAAGCTTTTAGGCGGCAAAGTTGGCAGGGGTAAAGCCAAAGAGTTTGGTATTGTTCAAGCTAATTTAAAAAAATCAATTTTATTCGACGGCGCAGCGGGTAAACAGCCGGTATTAATGAGCCATGGCGATCAGGTGTTAAAACTGCCGCCCGGGTTTATTAATTTAGGCTCGTCTAAAGACGTACCTAATGTTGCCATGAGCAAAGACAATCTTCTGGCAATCCAGTTTCATCCGGAAGTAGTTCATACTCCGGCAGGCAAAAAAATCCTAAAGAATTATCTTTTTAAAATTTGTAAAGCCAAAAGAGTAATAAACAAAGATTTATGGTTGAAAAGCCAAGTTCAATTAATTAAAGAGAGCGTCGGTCAGGATAAGGTAATTTGTGGTTTGTCCGGCGGGGTAGATTCAACCACAGCGGCGGCGATTGTTAATGAGGCTATAGGTAAGCAACTTAAGTGTGTTTATGTGGATACAGGCTTGATGCGTGAAGGAGAAACAGAAGAAATAAAAAAATATTTTGGAAAAAACTTGATAGTGGTTCAGGCGCAAAAATTATTTTTAGCAGCGCTGAAGGGTCAGACTGATCCGGAAAAGAAAAGAAAAATCATCGGTAAATTATTTATCAGAATTTTTGAAAAAGAAGCTAAAAAATGGGGAGCGAAATGGCTGGTTCAGGGGACAATTTACCCGGATGTGATTGAGAGTGCGAAAAAACCCTCTGGCGGGGGCAGGCATGACGCTGCGGTAACAATTAAAACCCATCATAACGTCGGCGGCTTGCCGGAAAAAATGAAACTTCAATTAATTGAACCGCTGAGGGAGTTATATAAAGATGAAGTCAGGCAAGCGGCAAAAAAATTAGGATTGGCGAAAGATATTATTAACCGCCAGCCGTTTCCCGGGCCGGGGTTAGCGATTCGGATTCGGGGGGAAGTAACTAAAACCAGACTGGAACGGTTAAGACAGGCGGATAAAATTCTGCAGCAGGAAATCAAAGAAAAAGCCTGGCAGACTTTTGCGATTTACGCGCCTGTAAAAACCACCGGCGTTAAAGGCGACGGGAGAAGCTTTGAAGAAATGATAGCGATCCGTTCAGTGAGTTCCAGGGATGCGATGACCGCTGATTGGACCAGACTGCCGTATGAGTTATTAGCGAAAGTTTCCTCCAGAATTGTGAATGAAGTTAAGGGAATTAACCGGGTGGTTTATGACATTACCACTAAGCCGCCGGCGACGATGGAATGGGAGTAAAAGTATGAAAAAATCTAAGGTAGTGACAGTGATCGGCAATATTGGTTCAGGTAAAACCACGGTGACGCCGGTGATTGCCAAGGCAATGAAAGCCAAGCGGGTTGATGCCGATGATTTATTCCAAACAGTTGATCCGTTTCGGGAAATGTATTTGAAAAATATTAAGCGCTGGGCTTTGGCCAATGAGCTGTGGCTGACTTTGGAAAGAGTCATTTTAATTAAGAAGTATTTTAGAGAACGGCATGATAGGCGGTTGGTGATTGATTCCGGCTTATTGATGAGCTGGGTTTATACCTATGGCCATTTTTTGGCCGGAACAATGACGCCGGAAGAGTGGCGGCTGTACCGGAGATTATTTGATAAAATTGCCATTAATTTATTTTCCAGTTCAGTGGTAGTTTATTTGGAATGTCCGGTGGCCACTTTGATGAAGCGGATTAAAAAACGGGGCCGGAAGTTTGAACTGGAGTATTATAATCCGACGTATTTACGGCAAATTGACAGGGGTTTGGATAAGTTAAAGCAAAAGCTGCAGCGGAAAAAGATTAAGGTGATTAGCTTGGCAGAAGATGAAGTAAAGCTGGATAATAACGGGAAAGTAGAAATGTTAACCGCTTTAAAAAAAATCCGGGATTGTTTATAATCTGGTGCATTAATGGTTGCAGAACGACCTGTTATTACTTATCAAGAAACTTCGGTTGGCTTAGCCAAAAATTGTTTTCCTGAAAAGGAATAAGCGGTGACTATTTGCCAATTAGGAAAGGGTTAGTTCAGAGCAATCTTTCTCGGGAACAGGAAGCGGCGTTAGATTTATTAGTGGATAAAGATGATTACTGGATTTACAGTTTTGATCGACTGGGTATTTATGGCATGCCGCTTGACGAGTTGACTTTAAGTTTAAGTCGTTGATAAGAGATTTTTTTGGTGCTGGTGGATATAATTTTTCTTTTGATGAAAGACGGGAAAGAAATTTCATCATTGCAGTGCTGGCCCATGATATTGGCAATTTATGCAACCGTACCGGCCACCAATTGACAGCCGTAAGAATACTGGAAAGAGTTCTGCCGGAGATTACCGACTCGCCGGCAGATTGGGAAAAGATAAAAAAAGCGAGGTAAGCCTAGCGCTGTTTTTGGCTGATAAAGTTGGTACAGATTCTCATGTAGTGGCCAATCTGCTGATGGAAACTAGGTCGGTTGATTGTTCCGGATCAGCCATGAGATGGTTATTGGATTTTACGGTGCAACCAGCTAACGAGCAGGAAGCAGAATTGTTTTCTGCCTGTGTGCGCCCGAGAAGTTCCGGAACAGGAAATCGGTGGTCCGTGCCTAAAGAGATGAGAGATTTGTACCGAAACAATTGACAATGCGCGATTTAATTGGCGATACCGGCGCCGGCAGTTATTTTACAATTAAAACCACACCGGAAACTGTTTTGGAATGGTTTAAGAAAGATGGTTTCTGGCCAAAAAAATATATTGATAAGAAAGAAAGAAGAAACTGGCCTTATTAAACGAAAAATTTAGCGGTATAATTCTTCAAAGAGATATGGATAAAGTCTTTTCAATTATCGCCAAAGAGAAAAAGCGGCAGAGAGACCAGCTGCATTTGATTCCGTCGGAGAATTACACTTCCTTAGCGGTGATGAAAGCAGTCGGTTCGATATTAATGAATAAGTATGCTGAAGGCCAGGCCGGGAAAAGATATTATCAAGGCAATCAATATATCGATGAGGTTGAGTGGCTGGCCAGAGATCGGGCTAAGAAGTTATTTAAAGTGGCGCATGTGAATGTCCAGCCTTATTCCGGTTCCCCGGCTAACAGTGCGGTGGAAATGGCTTTATTGGATCCGGGTGATACCTTGATGGGTTTAGCTCTAGCCTCGGGCGGTCATTTAACCCACGGCCATCCCAAGATTACTTTTTCCGGTAAGTATTTTAATTCAGTGCAGTACACGGTCGGGAAAGACGGCTGGCTGGATTATGGGGCGATTATGAAGCTGGCGAAAAAGGCTAAGCCAAAGTTAATTATCTGCGGTACGACGGCTTATCCGAGAATTTTAGACTGGAAAAAATTCCGGGAAATTGCTGATGCGGTGAATGCTTATTTAATGGCGGATATTGCCCATATTGCCGGTTTGGTAGCAGGCGGGGTCCATCCGTCGCCGGCGCCTTGGGCGGATGTGATTACCACGACAACCCACAAAACTTTGCGCGGTCCCCGGGGGGCGATGATTATGGTGACTAAGCGGGGTGTGAAAAAAGATCCGGAATTGCCTAATAAAATTGACCGGGCGGTTTTTCCGGGTTTACAGGGCGGTCCGCACATGCACACAATTGCCGGAATTGCGGTGGCCCTTAGGGAAGCTCAGGGTCAACAATTTAAAATTTATGCGAAGCAAATTGTGAAAAATGCTCAAGCATTGGCAAAAGAATTTAAGAAAAAGGGTTATCAATTGGTTTCCGGAGGGACGGATAATCATTTATTGCTGATTGATTTACGGAATAAAGGCATTAACGGAGTGGTGGCGGCCTGGGCCTTGGAGTATGCCGGAATAATTTTAAACTATAATAGCGTGCCGTTTGATACTAATCCGCCCTTTTATCCCTCGGGTATACGTCTCGGGACGCCGATTTTAACTACCAGAGGGATGAAAGAAAAAGAGATGATTAAGGTGGCGGACTGGATTGACCAGGTAATTAATTTGGTCCAAAACGAGAAAATTCCGGCGGAAGCCAAGAAACGGGCAAGATTTTTAATTGAATTTAAAAAGCGAGCGAAGAAAAATAAAGAGTTGTTGAAGATAAAACAGGCAGTAGCTAATTTTGCCCAAAAATGGCAGTAATTATTGATGGAAATCAGCTGGCCAAGCAGTTAGAAGCCAAATTAAAGATCAAGACAGACGGGTTAAAACAAAAAGGAGTGATACCGCAGCTGGCGGTTTTGGTTCTACCAGGCGATGCGGCCGGGGAAACGTATGCTGATTTAAAACAGCGGGCGGCGGCCAGACTGGGAATTAAATTTAAAAAAATTACTTCGGCTGAAGAAATTGAGAAGTTAAATCAGGATCCGGCGGTCCACGGGATCATGATCCAACGACCGGGATATAAAGGGGAAGAATTTGAAAAAGAATGGGAGAAGTTGGTTAAAACGATTGCTAAAGAGAAAGATGTGGATGGACTGCGGGACGACTCGCCTTTTACCCAGGCAACGGTCAGAGCGGTGGAAGTGATTTTGAAGGATATTCCATCCCGGGATGGAATATTGATTGTTGGGCAAGGAATGGTGGGAAGAAAATTAAGCCAGCGGTTGGGGGCGGAAAATATCAGTTCAAGAGATAAAAATTTATTAAAAAAAATCTGCCAAGCAGATGTTTTGATTTGCTGCAGCGGCCGGCCGGGCTTGATTAAAACCGTCAAACCGGGGGCAGTGGTGATTGATGTAGGTTGGCCGAAAGGAGATGTGGATTTTGACACCGTGGTTAAGGTTGCCGGAGCGATTACGCCGGTGCCCGGAGGCGTGGGGCCGATTACGGTGGTTTGTCTTCTTGAAAATCTGATTGAAGCAGTTTACAATAGCTAACTTATGATTAAGTTAAAAGAGTTATTGGAAGCCGGCTGTCATTTCGGCCATCAGGCCAGACGGTGGAATCCGAAGATGAATGAGTATATTTATGCCAAACGGGGCGGAGTCCACATTTTTGACTTAGGCTTAACCGCGAAAAAATTAAAAGAAGCAATGGAGTTTGTGCAAAAGTTGACCAGCGAAGGCAAAAAAATTATTTTTGTGGGGACGAAGCGTCAAGCAACGGCAGTGATTAAAGAGCAGGCGGAAAAGTGCGGCATGCCCTATGTGGCGGTCCGTTGGCTGGGTGGGATTATCACTAATTGGGAACAGATAAAAAAGAGCTTGGATAAAATGATGGATTTGGAGGAAAAGAAGAAAGCCGGCGAATTTAGAAAATATACCAAAAGAGAAAATGTGTTAATTGACAAGCAGATTGAAAAACTGGACCGGTTTTTGGGGGGATTAAGGAGTTTAAAAAGTGAGCCGGGGGCGGTTTTTGTGGTGGATGTGAAAAAAGAAATTGCCGCGGTAAAGGAAGCCAGAATGAAAAATATTCCGGTGGTAGCGATAGTCGATACGAACACCGACCCGGATTTAATCGATTATCCGATCCCGGCCAATGATGATGCGGTCAGTTCGATTAAGCTGATTGTGACTAAAATTGCCGAGGCCGCCACGATATGACTATTTCCGCGGCCGGCAGAGTTTACGCTTATGTCCATAACGGCGGGCAGGTGGGGGCGATGATTGCGGTTATGTCCGAAACAGACTTCGCTGCTAAATCGGCTGAATTTGAAGTTTTATGCAAAGAACTTTGTCTGCAAATTGCCAGTATGGAGCCAAAAAGTTTGAAAAAATTATTAAAACAGGCCTATATCCGGGATCCGAAAAAAACAGTTGAAGAATTGATTCAGGAATATTCAGTTAAGTTTAAAGAAAAGATTGTGGTGAAGACGTTTGAAAGATTTAGCGTGAAATGATAAGCTGGAATCAGTATGGATGAAAGCATGCTAGTAATAGGCAGGCGGCGGATGGATGAAGTATTGGAAATGGTGAAACAGGATTTATCAGGCGTCCAGACAGGCAGGGCCAGGCCGGCATTGGTGGAGTCGGTCAAGGTGGAAGCTTACGAAGGCAGTTTCATGGAGATTAAAGAGCTGGCCAGTATTACCGCACCGGATCCGCATAGTTTAGTGATTAAACCCTGGGACAGCAGCGTGCTCGGAAAAATTGAGAAAGGGTTAAATGAAGCGAACTTGGGCCTTAATCCGGTGGTAGACCAGGAGATTGTCCGGATCGTTATTCCCAGCTTAACCGAAGAAAGAAGGACGGAGTTGGTGAAAGTGGTTAGGCAGAAGATTGAGGCCGGCAAGGCATTTTTACGGCAGATCCGGGTGGAGGTGAAGCAAAAAATCGATGATCAGAAAGATGAGGCCGGCGTGTCTGAGGACGATATTCACCGCCTATATGACGAACTGCAGAAAATAATGGATGAATATAATGCTAAACTGGAGGAGATGGAAAAAAATAAAGAACAAGAATTAATGGCGCTGTGATGGCAATTTTAAGTTTTTTAATTATTTTGTCAATTTTGATCCTGGTCCATGAACTGGGCCATTTTTTGATGGCCAAAAGATATGGGATTAAAGTCGAGGAGTTTGGCTTTGGCTATCCGCCCCGGTTTTTTGGAGTAAAAAAAAGAGGGACAATTTACAGCCTTAATTTCCTGCCATTCGGCGGTTTTGTCCGGCTTAAGGGAGAAGATTTGGCGGCTGGCAAAAACTCGTTTGCCGGCAAGCCGAAGCGGGTGCGGTTGCTGGTGCTTTTAGCCGGAGCAACGATGAATTTTTTATTGGGAGTAGTTTTGTTTGCCGCAATTTATACTAAGCTGGGGATTCCGGAAAAGGTGGATTATTTAGTGGTGACGGCTGTGGCTAAAGATTCGCCGGCAGAGCAGGCCGGGATTAAAATCGATGATAAAATTATTGATTTTGACGACACCCAGGAGTTTATTAATTATATTAATACCAATCGCGGCTTGACACTTTCTATGACGATCGTACATGAAAGTGTCAAGGAGAGTATCAGTGTGGTCCCGAGAACGGCGGAAAATACGCCGGCCGGCGAAGGCGCTTTGGGAGTAGCGATTACCAATGTGGATACAGTGCTTTACCCGCTTTGGCAGAGGCCGTTTCGGGGAATGTGGTTTGGCCTCAAAGAAGCACTGTCCTGGGGAAAGGAAATTTTAAGTTCCTTAGCTAAAATTAATGCTAAAGATGTGGCCGGGCCGGTGGGGATTTATGAGATCAGCAAGGACGTGACTAAACAGGGGTTCTTAGCGGTCATGCGGTTTATGGCGATTTTGTCGGTTAACTTATCGATTTTAAACTTACTGCCTTTGCCGGCCCTGGACGGAGGCCGGCTGATATTTATCGGGATTGAGGCGGTGAGGAAAAAACGGGTGAAGCCGGAGTGGGAGCAAGCGGTCCATTTAGCCGGCATAATCTTACTGATCGGGTTAATGGTGCTGGTGACGATCAATGATGTGCGGCGGTTGTTAGGCGCTTGACATTTGTATAGCTAATGTATATCATTTGTATATATGGATACAGCGGTGATAAATATTCGAACCAATATTAATATTAAAACTCAGATTCAACAGTTAGCCGAAGAATTGGGTTTGAGTTTAAGTGCGTTAATTAATGGTTTGATTAAACAAACATTAAGAACAAAAAAGATTGAGTTTGATTTAAACAATTTATCAGTACCGACCTTTCAACTGTCGAAAAAAATGATAAAGAATTTGGACCAATCAATGGTTGATTTTCGTTCCGGTAAAGCGCAAGAGATAATTTCCGTGAAAGAATTATTAGATTAAAATATGCGGATAATCGCGCTTCCCAAATTTAAAAGGAAAGCCAGGAAATTAATAAAAAGAAACTTACCATTAGCCGAAGAAATTGACAGGAAAATAAATTTGTTAATTCATAATCCTTCCCAACAGAGTTTAAAATTGCATAAATTAACAGGATTTAAAGAATCGACTTGGAGTATTTCGATAAAAACTGATTTAAGAGTTTTATTTGTTTCCAAGAAAGGAATAATTTTTCTTTCGGATATTGGCAGTCATGATGAAGTGTATTAAAATTTGCCAAATTTTAAATTAGTGATATTATAGGATAAGTATGATTTTTTCGGAAAAAGTGCTACAATTAGTTCACATATGAGTAAAACCAGAAAAAACATCAAAGTTTTACAATATAACGCTGTTTTTGAACAGGAAAAAGACGGCGGATATTCGGTGTGGGTGCCCAGCCTGCCGGGTTGTTGTTCTCAGGGAGATAATTTTGAAGAAGCGGTGAATAATATTAAAGAAGCAATGGGGTTGTATTTAGAGGATAAAATGGAAGCGGCCAAGGAATTAGATGAGGCTAAGAGTAAGCAGTTTTTAGTGCCGATTAGCATCAGTTATGCCTAAATTGCCTCAAGTATCAGGTAAGGAAGTAATAAAGGCTTTAAAAAAGATTGGATTTGCAAAAACATCTCAGCAAGGCAGCCATATTAAAATGCAACGGCGATTAGATGACAGAGTACAAACAGTTACCGTTCCCAATCATCGGAAAATCAGAAAAGGCACATTAAGAAACGGCATCTTAAAGTCGATAAATTTAACGGTAAAGGAATTTATAAAACTGTTATAAAATTTGCCAAATTTTAAAATCAGTGATATTATAGGATTAATATGGCTACTGCGGCGAGGGAAAATGTTTATCAACCGGATACTTTCTCAAAAATTTCCAGATGGGCGATTTATGGCAGTGGATTATTGTTTCTTGGAGGATTGCTAGCCGGTTGTGTGCCTAAACCCTCGGGTCCGGAAGGCGGCGGAGGCGCAGGCGGAGACAGTAATTCTAATACAGACAGTCTTTGTCCAAATTTACTCCGTATTGCCGCGGCTAATTCCGTGGATGTGGCAGTGCCTGCACCGGCCTGGCAGGCGGCGGACCAGGCTCAACTACAAGAAAATCTTGCCTGTTTTATGCCGCTATCTGCTTCGTTGACAGTCGGAGAAATCTTGACGGTTGGCCAGAACGCGGGAAGCGAAATTGTCCAGTTGGCCTGGGCAAGGGGAGGGGAAGTTAAACCTCTTTTGGCTGTTCCCGGGGCTACGGTTGATGTTAATAACGACGGTACGCCTGATTTACAGCTGGTGAATTTTTTAGACCCGCATACCGGTCAATGGGAAGCATTAAGTCCTGATCAGGCGCAGACGCAGTTGGCGGCAGTGAACATCAACAGCGCCACAGGAGATATCGAGGCGGAGGAAAGCGGAGTAATGATTACCGCCACCAGAGATTTTAACCAAAACATCAGTTTTCAGATTGTTAATCCTGACGGTACGCAAGCGGTTTTAACCGCAGATCAGATAAGAAATAATCCGGCTTTGGTCCTGTGGCTGACACAGGTGGAAAATTTATTGAAGGGGCAGGAAATGCTGGCATTTGAGGTGGTTCCGGGTGTTGATTTAAGCGCGGCCGGAGAAAAATTCAGCCTGCCGCAGGATATTTTTGCCGCGGCGCGGGAGAAGCACCTGGCGCCGATTGAAGCCGAAGGCGGGATTGCCTCCGCCTGCACCACTGACAGTTGTACGGTGATGCTGACCGATGTTTTGGTCAGCGGGGCCAAGTTGCAGCCGGCAACTGACGGCAAGGTTATTTATGGTTTTGACGGCCAAGCCGGATCAGAGGCGTTATTCAGGTTTAATGGTTTGCCTGAAGGCGTCAGGGCCACGGCCTTCGTTGTTCAGGAAGGCAACCCGTGGGGATTCAAAGCCGGCACGGTGGTGGTTTGGTTTTGGGAGGGCGGCAGTAAAGGCCCAACGCAGATTATTAACCTGGATAAACCCTTGCAGATTATTGCTGACGCACCAAACACTATCAGCCTGACAGCCATGGACAATGGCTTGCGGATTACCCGCACCGGCCCGGATGGAGCAGTGATTGACGAACAGACTGTCAATTTTCCCGTCGAACCCACCCCCACCCCGATCGAAACCCTCCTTCCGTGTGGAGGGGATATGGGGTTTGATTGCGCGGCTGCGCGCATCGCGGAGCGGTGTTTTCTAGAGACGCATGTGAAGGGGGCCACGAAAACACCCCTGGATTCGTATGTATCTTTCCAGAAATTAAAGGAGGCAGGGTTAATTGGTGACAACTGGGGGTATATCCCGGTTTCGTACGACTCCAGCACCGGGATCTATGCAGGGTGCTTCATAGTACCCGATTCAGAAACCGGCCAGATATGGTTTATCAACCTGGATGGAGAATTAGACCACGAACCCTACATGGGTCATGGTTTAACCCCCACCCCATAAACAAGGAGCGTGAGCGTCTGCTCACGGTTTTTTGTGCATTTGCATACAATACTCAAATGATTTATCCTGAACATAGCATATATGCAATTGAACACAAAAAAAACCTTTATTATGATTTGCGTTTTGCTGTTTGCGGTTGTTGTGGTAAATATCGTATTATTAATTTTATATAGATATAGAAAATCGGGCAGTAACCCAAATGTAAGTTCTCAACCAGTTCTGTCATCTTCACCTGATTTTCATCGTCGTATTACAACTGCATCTGAAACTCATAAGTATTCTTTGGCAGTTGTGAACTTGAGTAAACTGGAAGAAACTTTGGATGCATATGGTTTTTGGAATTACGACAAATGGGATACCAAGCAATCAAAGATCTCAGAATTAAAGGTGGTGTATACGGATAATCCGCAACCGCGTGACATCATTTTTGAGTCTGATAAGACGAAAACTATTACTACCTCGTATTCATATGCAGCGGAAAATGGAGTTTTGACAGTGCGCGTCTATGTGAATCCGAACATTGGCATGAGTGCACAAGCAATGAATTGGCATGTTGAATATTACCTTTTGCGATTGATGTACGAACGTGGTCTTCATGCATCTCAAAACGAACGCGAGTTTTATGACCAGTTTTATTCTCAACAACCATACTTTTTTGAAATTAATGTTTTGTAAAACTATTATGAAGCGCATTATTTGTTTGTCTGCCAAATTTTTGTTTTTCTGTTTGTCTTTTGTGCTTTTGTTTATGTTTTTTGGTGCGCATCCCGCTTATGCTGTAACATGTTGCAATTCTGTCTCAACTTGTGAGACTGAGTTCCAAAGCTGCTTCAATGCAGGAACCTGCTCCGTTTCATGTTCTTATAGCTCTTTTTACGAAGATACATGTTGGTCTACGAACGGAAAAATTTGTTACATGACATATCCTGAAAGCGATCTCTGTACAGAATATTATCAATCAAGTTGGGGAGATTGGGGTTCTTGCAACCTTGATCCTAATGGGTTGTGTTACCAAACAAGATTTTGTATTGGTTATATATCCATGTATCAGATAAGGCAGTGCACTTGCGGCGGCGGCGGCGGCGAGACAGAGTATGTGAGTTGCAGTAATTTGACCATATCGGGAGGATCAACTACTTTAATCAAAGGGAATACTTACACTCTTAGCGCCAATTATTATACTCCCGGCGGCAGTGAGAGACATCGGATAATGACTGTGAAACCAGGAACAGACTGTAGTAATCGCGATCTTTGGTGGGATAATACGACAAGCGACGATCCACAATTCTCCTGGATACCTACTGCAACTGGTACTTATACGATTTATTGTTTAAGCTCTGTCGCAGCTTATGCTTCGTGCAGTGGTTATGCCGATTGTGTAGCTTATGACAGCACAGATTATGCCTGCGGCGGGCCAGGCGCGCATATGACGGTATATGTGGTTGAGCCGTCCCCTTCTACCGGCACGGTTCAGGGCTATAAAGTTATCATGCCGGGAAATCAGGTGATTGATCCGGCGCGGGAGCAGACAGTTTTGCTTGACAATAAAACCCGGATTGCTATTAAGGCTTACGGAACGCCGGCTGGCGGGGTATATCCCTCGATGGATTTGAGAATCAATGGGACTACTGTAAAAACCTGGAGTGTGACCGGCTCCTCAGCGGTTTATGAAACTTATGTTGACGGCACAGTGGACCCGGCCGCGGTTTCCGTTTGGTTTACCAATGATCTTTATGCTCTGCCCGAAGATCGTAATTTAATGGTTGATTTTATTAAAGTAGGATCAGTTGCTTATCAAACTGAAAATTCTCTGGTTTACTCTGTGGGTAGTTGGTCAGCCGGCAGTTGCGCCGGGGGCTATAAACAGAGCGAATGGCTTAATTGTAATGGCTATTTCCAGTATTCTTCAGATCCAGACGCCATCGATTTGGCCAACAGCGATCCTTACTATTTTACTGACATTCTCGCCGGTAGTCATACAGTTTCTACTTCCATCCCGGCAGGTTATTCTG
>CAZDQA010000002.1:37137-46560 GCA_964507605.1 uncultured Pseudomonadales bacterium
GGCTGATCTTTGGTGGCACTATACCCCGCCAAGCTGTTATGTTTCGACACTATCAACCGACGTCTATGTAAATGCCGACGTAAATTTTTGTGTGAACGCAAGTAATGCGGATCAGGGAGCTGAAATTTGGAAATCGCCCACGGCCAATCCGGTTTGGACCAATGTGCGTCCCAAAACTATTCCTGGCTGCAGCTTGACCTCTTTTGACCAAGTCGGCACTTACTATGTTGCCTGTACCGCTTTTGATTCGGGGGGCGGTCAGTGTTCGGGTAATCCTTGGTGTCCATGGTCACCCGTGGCTTTACCGGAGGATCTTTGTTCCGGTTGGGGTGACTGCGGACCAAGTGATCTTTTGACGGTGAATGTTACCAACCCCGGCCCCTGGTGGCAGGCGGATAGCGGCAATATTCATGCTAACAACGGCAATGTCAGTTCAAATATTCCCGCTGGGGCTGATTTGCCGTATTTGATTACCGGGATTTCCGGTTTGGCGTCATATACCGGAACGTTGGATACCGGCGAAGGGACGATCAACGAGACTGGCGACGAGTGGCAGGCAAAGACAAGTTATCAGGGGTTTCAGACAGATTATGGTTATTTTGAGGATATTTTGCAGGATGATCCGGCACCTCGGTTTACTTGGGAAGGGAGCGAACCGACGCAAGAGGGTGTTTATGAGAGGGAAGGGAATATTGACACCAGCGGGTTTAATATTAACGATATAAAAATAGTGATTTTAGTTGACGGAGATGTGACAATTACTGGAGATATTAATGTGGACACCAACGGGTTTCTGGCGATAATTGCTTCAGGAAAGATCATTATTGACCCGGGCGTCACGAATCTTCAGGGCGTGTATATTGCTGATAAAACGATTGAGACTGGGGAATCAGCTGATCAATTGCAGGCAGAGGGAATTTTTGTCGGCTGGGACAAGAATAATGATGGGAATGGTATTAATTTACAACGGAACTTGGCGGTCAATACCACTCCGGCAGAGATCTTTACTTACCGGCCGGACTTGGTAAGAAATGCTTACCAGTATTTGAAAAAACCGAAGATTGATTGGCAGGAAGTCGCGCCGTAGATAGATTTATGAATAAGGCTAATACTGGACAAAAGGTGCTATTAAAATCCTCAGGACTGTCATTAAAAGAGATTTACGGTTCGGTAAAGCCGATAAAAAAATCTTTTGCCCAGATGAGATTAATTGCCAAGCAGGAACGGTTAAGAAAATACAAACGATTTATTCTTACGACAGGCATTTTGACAGATTAAATTGGATAAAAAGAATTGAACCGTAGCTGAAAGAGTTTTTTTCTGGTAAATTAGAGTCATGCGTTATTCAAAGTTGTTTGGGAAAACCAGCCGGGAAGCCCCCAGAGGCTTTAAATTAAAGAGCCATCAGTTATTGTATCAGGCGGGAATGGTGCGTGAATCAACTGCGGGCCGGCATTATTTTTTACCCCTAGGGATGCGGGTGCATGATAAAATAATGAAGATTATTGAAGAAGAGATGGATCAAGCCGGCGCCCAGAAAATGATTACGCCTGTACTGCATCCTTTGGAGCTGTGGCAGGAAACTAACCGGACGGCTTCGACGGGTTTTGAGCTGATGAAAGTGAAAGACCGGCGGGGAGCCGAGTTTGCTTTAGGCGGCACGGCCGAAGAAATGTTTGTGGAACTGGTAAGGAGATTTAAATTATCTTACAAAGATTTGCCGTTTAATGTTTACCAGTTTTCGACCAAATTCCGGGATGAACTAAGAGCGCGCGGGGGCTTACTGAGAGTGAGGGAGTTTACGATGAAGGATGCTTACTCATTCGATAAAGACGAGGAGAGTTTTAAAAAAGAGTATGAGAAGATGGCAAAAACCTACACTAGGATTTTTGAGAGAATGGGATTAAAGACAGTTAAGGTGGAGTCGGATAACGGCTACATCGGCGGCGAGTATTGCCATGAGTTTGTAGTGGAGTCAGCCGTCGGTGAGAGCCGTTATTTCACCGCCGGCGGCGGTTATTGCGCTCATGAAGAAGTGGCGAAGTTTTTAAGAGATAAAAAGAATATTCATGATCAGCCGGAAAAAATGCGGATGGTGGTAGCCAAACGCGGTCCGACGATGGAGGATGGGGTGAAATTACATAAATTGCCTTTATGGCAACAGATTAAGGATTTAATGATGGTGGATGAAAAAGGCAACTTTGTTCTGGGGGTGATTCGGGGAGACTTAGAGGTAAATGAAGTTAAGCTTAAAAATTTATCAAAAGCGAATAGTTTAAGACATGCGACTGAAGAAGAAATTATTAACTTAGGTTCTTATCCTGGATTTATTTCCCCGATAGAATTAAATAAAAAAGTGAAAGTGATTACAGACATTTCTTTGAAAACAATTGTTAATGCTTATACCGGGGCGAATAAAAAACACCAAGATTTGTTAAATGTTAATTATGGCCGGGATTTTAAGGCGGATATTGAAGGAGATATTGCCATGGCCCAAGCGGGGTTTTCGGCAGAAAACGGCAAGAAGTTAATAGAAAAACGGGGGATTGAAGTAGGGAATATTTTTCAGCTGGGTTACCACTATACTAATTTAATGAAAGGGGCAGTTTTTATTAATGAGGCCGGAAAGGAACAAAAATATTACATGGGTTGTTATGGGATCGGGATCGGCCGGACAATGGCGGCAGTGGTGGAAAAATATTATGACGATAAAGGAATTGTTTGGCCGGAAAGCGTGGCGCCGTATCAAGTTCATTTAATCAACTTAAAAACTAAGGCAGAAGAAATTTATAAGAAACTAGCAGAAGCGGGAGTGGAAGTATTGTGGGATGACCGGGAGGATGTTTCGGCCGGAGTCAAGTTTGCGGATGCGGATTTAATCGGCATTCCCATAAGATTAGTGGTTTCGGAAAGAAATAAAGACAAGCTGGAATGGAAGTTAAGAAACAGTCAAAAGACTGAGTTATTAAGTTTGGAAGAAGTGTTGTGTCGAACAAAATAATTGTCACCCATATTTTCCCGGATTTAGACGCGATCTGTTCAATCTGGCTGCTGCAAAAATTCGATGCTGATTGGAAGCAAGCCAAGATCGAGTTTGTGCCGGCGGGGAAAACCTATAAAGATCAGACAGTGGACAGCGATCCGACGATAATTCATGTGGATACAGGTTGGGGTCGGTTTGACCATCATCAAACAAATGAGCGGACCTGCGCGGCCGAACTGGTCTTTAATTATTTAAAGAGCGAAAAAAAGATCAGTTTAAAATATCAAAGTGCCCTGAAAAGATTGATAGAGATAGTAATCCAAGCGGATCAGTTTGAAGATTTTTTCTGGGAAGATCCGGCCAATGACCGCTATGAATTTTTTCTGCAGTATTTGCTGGATAATTTAAAACTGTCCGGTAATTTAAACGATAAGGAGTTGGTTTATCAGGGAATGGCGCTTTTAGACGGAGTCTTGTTTAGCTTGAGACAAAAAATCCAGTCAGAAGCAGAAATTAATAAGGGAGCGGAGTTTGAGACCAAATGGGGGAAAAGCTTAGCGATAGAATCGTCAATGATACTGGATATTAAGCTGGCCCATAAGCTGGGTTATCAGTTGGTAGTCAGGAAAGAGCCGGAAACAGGTTTGGTGGCGATTAAATGCCAGCCGAAAAAAGAATTGGATTTAACCCTAGCTTATGCGGCTTTAAAAACAGCCGATCCGCAGGCAGACTGGTTTTTCCATCAAAGTAAGCATATAATTTCTAATGGCTCGCGGCATAATCCGCAAGTTAAACCAACAAAGTTAAGTTTAGCGGAAATTAAGGGGGTGCTGACAAATTTAAAATGACCATTATAATCAAGGCCCAGCCGGGAGATTCGACTGACCAATTGATAAAAAACTTTAAAAAAAGAGTTTTGCAGGACCAATTATTAACCGAACTTAAAGAAAAAGAATTTTTTAAAAAACCCTCAGTGATTAAAAAGGAAAAAATGAACGAGTTTAAGCGGTTAAAAAATCGCAGAAAGAAAATGAAATGGCTCAAACTAAGACAATAGAGCAGAATTTAAAAGCGGCGATGAAGAACCGCGACAGCTTAAGGGTGTCGACCCTGAGGATGATTCTGGCGGCTTTGAAAAATGAGCAAATTGCCAAAAGGAGATTATTGTCCGAGGCGGAAGAAGTTCAGGTATTGCAAAAGGAAGTCAAAAAAAGGCAGGACTCGATTGAGTGGTACAAGCGCGGCAACAGGCAGGAGCTGGCGGAGAAGGAAGCCAAAGAAGCAAAGATAGTCAAAGAGTATTTGCCGGAAGCTTTATGAAGGTATTGGCCGATGTTTCTTTTGTGGATGAAAAGACAATCAGGAGTTTGAATCGGCGCTGGCGGAAAATTGACAAAGCGACCGATGTTTTATCGTTTCCTTTAGATTTGGAGATTGGTCCGGATAAAGTGATGAGATTAGGCGATATTGTAATTTGTAAAGCTTTAGCTTTAAAAAAAGGCCACTCCGTGCCTTTTTTAATTAAACACGCTATGTTACATTTATTAGGCAAGCATCACCAGTAATTTATGGCCTACTATTTAACTTACAGACCGAAAAGAATTAAAGATTTAGACCTAGCTCAGGTAAGAGAAAGCCTAGGGGAAATTCTGGGGGCCAAAGAGATCCCTCATGCATTTTTATTTTCCGGGCCGAAGGGGACAGGGAAAACTTCGAGCGCCAGGATTTTGGCTAAAGCGGTTAACTGTTTAAAAAAAAATCCATCGGAGGGCGGCGAGCCGTGCAATCAATGTGAGAGCTGTCAGCTGATAGAATCAGGCAGATCGATGGATTTAATCGAAATTGATGCGGCTTCTAATCGGGGGATTGATGATATCCGGGAGTTAAGGGATAAGATCAAACTGGTTCCCAGCCAGGCGGAATTTAAGGTTTATATAATTGATGAAGTGCACATGTTAACTAATGAGGCTTTTAATGCCTTGTTAAAAACTTTGGAAGAGCCGCCTTGCCACGCTAAGTTTGTTTTATGCACGACTCAAGCCGAGAAACTGCCGGGGACGATTATGTCCCGCTGTTGGCAAGTGAATTTTAACAAAGCCAGCCACGAGGAGATTAAACGATCTTTGGCCCGGGTGGTTAAGGGAGAGAAATTAAAGATAAGCGTTGAGGATTTAGCAAGAATTGCCCGGGTGGCTGACGGGAGTTTCCGGGATGCGGTAAAAATCTTAGAACAGTTGGCGGTCAGTGGCAAGGTGATTAGTAAGAAAAAAGTGAGTCAAGTTTTAAACCGAGGCCTTTTGACCAGCAGTTTGGATGAATGGTTGGTGATGGTCTATTTTGGGGAAACAGCTAAGGCTTTACAGTGGTTGGATAAGGCGATGAATCAGGGTTTAAACTTAAGCCAGTTTATTACCCAAGCAGTAGAGAGATTGCGGCAGATATTGTTGTTCCGCTTAGGGGTGGAAACAGAAGTTGAGGATATTAAAGCAATTGCCGATTTAGAAAAACTTAAAAAATTAATTTGGCGGTTATTGCAAGCCGGCAGGGAACTGAAGGGAGCAGTGATTGAAAGTTTGCCGCTGGAGTTGGCGGTGATAGAGTGGGACTCAGGCGTTGAAGTTAAAAAAGTAGTTCCGGAAAAGGGGCCAACCAAAGCGGAGAAATTAAAACTGGAATCGGTGCTGAAAAGATGGAACGAAGTCCTGTTAGCAGTGCGGCCGCATAATCATAGTTTGGAAGCGTTATTGCGGGCAACCAAACCGGCCGGATTTGACGGCAAATGTCTGGCCCTGGAAGTGTTTTATAAATTTCATAAAGAGAGGTTGGAAGAGGAGCGTTACCGGGGGATGGTGGAAGAGGCGATTTCCCAGGTTTTGTGCCAGCCGATTACCATTAAGTATTATTTAGGGGAGAAAAATAATCAGCCAAATATTATTAAAGATGCCGAAGAAGTTTTTGGAGTGGAGGTGAGCTAAAGAAAATGTTTGATAAAGTAAAACAATTAGCTAACTTAAAAAAAATGCGCGATCAGGCGATGGCCATTCAAAAACAGCTGGCCCAGGAAGAGATTGTGATTGAAGAGGACAATATTAAAATCGTGATTACCGGCGACCAGAAATTAAAATCTCTGGAAATTGACGGTTTAACCAATGAGCGGGTGTTGGAATTGATTAACAAGGCGATTAAAAAATCCCAAGAAGTGGCGGCCAGAAAATTAGCGGAAATGAGCGGCGGTTTAAGCGGATTATTAAAAGGTCAGGGAGTAACGGGGGAATAGTCATGAGTAAAGTGATAGTGACCGGTAGTGTGTCGTTTGACCACGTCATGTCCATGCCCGGCCGGTTTAAAGATTATCTTATGCCTGACAAATTACACATTTTAAATGTGAGTTTTTTGATGGATACTTTCAGGCGCCAGCAAGGCGGTACGGGTGGAAACCAGGCTTACACTTTGGCTTTGCTTCAAATAAAGCCGTGGCTCGGGGCGACCGTGGGCAGTGATTTTGGCCAATACCGGAATCATTTGCTGAAGGCAGGGGTAAATTTAAAGGCAGTGAAAAAAGTTAAGGATAAAACCGCGACTGGTTTTGCCATGGCCGATAGGGATAATAATCAGGTGTGGGGATTTTACAGCGGAGCGATGAAGGCGGCTAGAGATTTAAGCTTAAAGCCATGGTTTAAGCTAGGAGATTGGGTGATAATCGCGCCTAACGACCCAAAGGCAATGGAAAATTATATTGACGAGTGCGTCGGGATGGGTGTAAATTTTTTGTTTGACCCGGCATTCCAAATACCCCGCCTGAGTTTGACTAAACTGAGAAAAGGAGTGATGAAAGCGACGATTTTAATCGGGAACGACTATGAAATTGCCTTATTGCGGCAGAGACTGCAATTAACTAAATCACAGATATTAAAAAGCGGGATTATTTTGATAACAACTTATGGGGCTAAAGGTTCAATGATTGAAAAAGGATTTGAGGCGATTAAAATTCCGGCGGCCAAACCAAAAAACTCAGGCGATCCGACCGGCGCCGGCGATGCGTATCGGGCGGGATTTTTAGCCGCTTATTTAAAAAAATTACCATTGGAAGTTTGCGGCCGGATGGGAGCTTTAGCGGCAGTTTATACAGTGGAAAAATACGGAACGCAAACGCATCATTTCACCTTGACGGAATTTAGAAAAAGATATAAAACTAATTTTAAAGATGAATTACGATATTAAAAATATTAAATTAGCTCCTTCAGGCAAGTTAAAAATCGAGTGGGCTGGCCAGCAGATGCCGGTACTTCAATTAATTAAAGAGCGATTTTCAAAAGAAAAACCATTAAAAGGGATTCGTTTGGGCGCCTGTTTGCATGTGACCAGTGAGACGGCTAATTTAATGCTGACTTTAAAAGCCGGAGGCGCCCAACTGGCGTTGTGCGCTTCTAATCCTTTATCTACGCAGGATGGTGTTGCTGCCAGTTTGGCCAAAGATTTTGGTATTTCAACTTTTGCGATTAAAGGCGAAGACGAGAAAACTTATTACCGTCATTTAAACCATGTTTTGGCAATCAAGCCTCAGATTACCATGGACGATGGCGCTGACTTAATCAGTTTGCTCCACCAGAAAAAGCCGGAATTGATTAAGGGAATGTTGGGTTCGTCTGAAGAAACTACGACCGGTGTGATCAGATTGCGGGCAATGGCTAAAGACGGGGCCTTAAAATTGCCGGTGATTGCGGTTAATGACAGTGACACTAAGCATTTATTTGATAATTATTACGGTACCGGCCAGTCGACCATTGACGGAATTCTGCGCTCCACTAATATCTTGCTAGCCGGTAAAATTTTTGTGGTCGTCGGCTACGGTAACTGCGGCAAAGGCGTGGCCCGCCGGGCCAGCGGCATGGGCAGTAATGTCATTGTTGTGGAAACCGACCCGGTGAGGGCGCTGGCAGCAGGGATGGATGGGTTTAAGGTGATGACTATGCTTGAGGCGGCAAAAGTCGGAGATATTTTCGTGACCGTGACAGGAGATAAAAATGCGATTGATTTAGTCCATCTTAAGAAGATGAAAAGCGGGGCGATTTTAGCCAACAGTGGCCATTTTGACTGTGAAATTAATGTAGCCGGACTGAAAAAATTGAGCCCGAAACCAAGATCTATCCGGCCGTTTTTAGACGAATATCGGTGGGGCAAGAAAAAGCTATATTTGCTGGGCGAAGGGAGATTGGTGAACCTGGCCGCGGCTGAAGGCCATCCGGCTGAAGTGATGGATTTGTCTTTTGCCGACCAGGCTTTAGCGGCCGAGTATTTAGTGAAAAATAAAGGCAAGTTAAGACCGCAGGTGTATACTTTGCCGAAATCACTTGACCAAATGGTGGCGCGGTTAAAACTGAGAGCGATGGGTTGGGGGTTAGAAAAATTAACCAGTCAGCAGAAAAAATACTTGAATTCTTGGCAAGAAGGTACTTAGAACGTTTCGATTTTTAGTTTGGTTTCCACCGGCGGGTAGTTGAAGTGGCGGGCGGCATTGCCGGAGCGCAGGAAGATTTCCATAAAAGCATTGTTACCGCCAGAAGATCCGGGAGCAAAAGCGAAATCGCCGGATTTGACGCTGAAGTTACCATTGGCATAAATGCCGGTTTGGGCAATATGATTGATGACCACCCGGATTTTCTGGCCGGGTTTCAGCTGAACCGAGGAACGGCGGATGGTGGTTTTAATATTACCGTAGCTATCGATATGCATAATTCTGTTTTCAGGAATATCAGGAATGTTTTTAGTCGGGAGTTTTTTACCTAAGTATTGTTGGTGTTGACCATTAATAATGCCGACTGCTGCTTGGGGATAAAAATCGCGGGAGCGGAATTGCGAACCTTTGTTTTGTACTTTAACTAAATGAAAATCTTTGATATTAGATTTAACAAAACTAAAACAAAAACCGGCATCAACGCCGCAGATTTCTACTCCGTTATCCAACAGGGTATATTTAAGCTGTTCACCTTCATTGTCATTTCGTTGTTGAGTATCGTCTTTCCGGGGAGCAGTATTGGCATAGATAAATAACCGATGGCAAGGATTATATAGGGCCAATTGGGAAATAATAAAACCAGTGTTTAAAGTCGAAAAAGGCGGGGTAGAAATGGGAAAAATTTCCGCCTGAGGCAGGAGGTGTTTAAACCTTTGAATTACTTCAGCAAAGGCTAAATCGCCGGTGCCGTAATCAGCCACAATATGGAGTAAAGGCAAGGGTTTCATGACATAAGTATGATATACTCATTTTATGAAAATTGCCAGGGCGGTAAGCCGGTTAATTGAAGCTTTAGAAAAATTGCCGGGGATCGGGCCAAAATCAGCGCAAAGACTGACTTTTTATTTACTGCATAATCCGCAAAGCGAGTTGGACAAGTTCAGTTTAGCTTTAAGCCGGTTAAAAAAAGACACCCGGGAGTGTG
>CAZDQA010000003.1:0-37379 GCA_964507605.1 uncultured Pseudomonadales bacterium
ATTTCGTCCTTGACAGGGACGCGTGTTAACCAACTACACTACGAGTCCAACTGGTTTATGCTATACTGAAATCATTAAAAACTCAAGTAAAAGGAGACTTTATGTCCTTACCAACAATTCTTTTAGTTATCGTTATTGCCGTCGGACTGTATGTTTTGTCTGTTTTTAACAAATTTAAAACCACCGATGTCCGGATTAAGGCATCGATTCAGGAAATCGGAAATCAGCTAAAACGCCAAGCTGACTTGATTCCTAACTTAGTTGCCGCTGTTAAAGGTTATTTTAAACATGAGCAAACGGCTTTAACCAAGATTACCGATGCCCGGACCAGCATTCTCTCGGCCTTAAAATCCGGCAGTTCCCAAAAATTGGTGGATGCCGCTTCGGCTGTAGCCTCAGCGCTAGGGCCAGTCCGAGCAGTCTTTGAAAGCACGCCGGAACTGCAAGCCGCCGGTCCCACCAGACAGTTAATGGATGAGGTTCGTGATACTGCCGATAAATTAATGTATTCCCGGAGGACCCTGATCGATCTTTCCGCTGACTACAACACCATGATCGAAACAGTCCCTTCCAGCCTAATTGCCGGTCTGTTTAAATTTCAGGCTAAGCCGGGCTTGAAGACCCCGGGAACCGGTAGCCACTTGGAAGTCAGCAGCGCGGACACCAAAACGCCTCAGGTCGATTTGTAATATGCTCAATGTTTACGAACAGGTAGACGCTAACAAGCGTAAAAGCTGGCTGGTGATGCTGTTTTTCACCATCTTTGTGGCTGGCTTTGCCTATGTTTTAGGTGAGGCTTCCGGCTATGGCTTGTCCTGGGTTGGCATTGCCTTGGTTTTTTCCGGCTTAATGTCCTTTGCCTCTTATTACTATTCTGACAAGATTATCTTAACCCTGTCCGGCGCCCGGGAAGCTGATCGGAAAAGAGACTTTAATTTTTATACCGTCGCCGAGAATCTGGCCATGGCCGCCGGCTTGCCCAAACCACGGCTTTATGTGATCAACGACACTGCTCCCAATGCTTTTGCTACCGGCAGGGACCCGGAACACGCCGTTCTTTGCGCCACCACCGGACTACTGCAGAAACTGGACCGGACTGAATTAGAAGGAGTAATTTCACACGAGCTTTCACACGTGGGTAATTATGATATGCGTTTAATGTCTATTGTCTCTGTTATGGTCGGTCTGGTCACTCTGCTGGCCGACTGGTTTTTGCGATCGACTTTATGGGGTCGGAATCGAGACAGCGATCGTAACAGCAATCAGGCCCAGCTGATTTTTTTTGCAGTTGGCATGATTTTAGCGTTACTTTCACCTTTAATTGCCCAACTGATTCAATTAGCTATTTCCCGGCGGCGGGAGTTTTTAGCTGATGCTTCAGCTGTAAAAATTACCCGTTTTCCTGATGGCTTAATCCGGGCTCTGCAAAAAATTTCCGCTGATAAAGAACCCTTGGAAGCAGCCAATAAAGCTACGGCTCATTTGTATATTGTCAATCCCTTACGCAACCGTCACGGCTCAATTGGCTGGTTTAGCGGTTTATTTAACACCCACCCGCCGATGGCTGAAAGAATTGCGGCTTTAAAAGCCATGAGTTAAAAGGTAAACTAGTCTGTATGAAAGTGGACGTTCAATATTTGGCCAAGATTCTACAAATGACGGTGAAACCAACTGAAGCCAAACAGCTGCAGGCTGGCTTTGCCAAAACGATTGAAACAGTTAAACTCTTGAATCAACTCGACACCACCAATATCAGCCCTAACTTCCAGGTCAGTGGTCTGACCAATATTTTCCGGGAAGATAAAATCGACAAGAAAAGAATTCTCACCCAAGCCCAGGCTTTAGCCAATGCCCAACATACTTATCAAGGCTACTTTGTCGTACCGGCCATTCTACATGAAACTTAATCAATTAAATCTCCACCAAGCTTTAGACGGCTTAAAGAACCAGCTCTTTTCTTCAAAAGAGTTAGTGAAAGCCTGCTTAGACCAAATTCAAGCCAAAGATAAGTATCTTCATGCTTTTTTAACTTTAAATGAAGCTGCTTTTGAACAGGCTCAAGCTGCTGATCAGGATAAAGCCGATAAACCTTTAAAAGGCATTCCTTATGCTTTGAAAGATAACTTTTTAACTGCCGGGATCCGAACGACCGCTTCTGCCAAACTTCTGGATCAGTTTATCCCGCCTTATGAGTCAACCGTCTCTGCCCGGTTAAAAGCCGCCGGAGCAATCTGCTTGGGTAAAACCAACATGGATGCCTGGGCGCACGGCTCCTCGACCGAAACTTCCGATTATGGCCCGACTCATAATCCCTGGAACTTAAATTACTTGCCCGGCGGTTCTTCCGGCGGTTCAGCCGCCGCCGTCAGCGCGGACATGTGCACTTTTGCTATTGGCTCGGAAACTGCCGGTTCAATTCGCCAGCCGTCAGCCTGGTGCGGTATTACCGGCTTTAAACCCAGTTACGGTCGGGTTTCCCGCTATGGTTTGATTGCCATGACTTCCTCGACCGACTCGCCCGGACCGATTACCAAAAACGTTTACGATGCCGCTTTAATTACCCAAGTGATTGCCGGCCGCGACCCTTATGATGCCACAACCTCGCCTTTAGCGGTAGATATTAATGCCGCCAGCCTGCAAGGAACATCCTTGAAGGGTAAAAAAATTGCCGTTCCTAAAGAATACCTAGCCAATATTTCTCCTCAGGTAAAACAGTTAATTGAAACAGCTATTCAACAGTTAATTAAACTGGGAGCGGAACTGAAACCAATCACTTTGCTCGACCCCCAATACTCAATCGGGGTCTACACCATTGTCCAGCGCGCCGAAGTTTCTTCCAATCTGGCCCGCTTTGACGGTGTCCGCTATGGCCAAGACCGCTCGGCTTTTTCCCATGAAGCCAAGAACCGCTGTTTACTGGGCACTTACGCTCTTTCTTCCCGTTATCATGGCGCTGGCGAGTACTATAACCAAGCGCAAAAGGTGCGGGCTTTGATTGTTAAAGATTTTGCCAAATTATTTAAATCTTTTGATCTTTATTTAGGTCCCACCTCGCCGGGCCCGGCTTTAAAATTAGGCGCCAGCCAGGATAATCCGATGTTTGGCGAAATAGAAGACAGGCTGGTCGAAGCGGCCGCTATTGCCGGCTTAACCGGTATCAGTATTCCCTGCGGTTTGGTTAATGGTTTGCCGATTGGTCTGCAGTTAACCGGTCCTCAATTTTCTGAACAAAAAGTTTTAATTGCCGCCCATGCTTATCAAAAAGCAACTGATCATCATTTACTCAAACCAAATTTAAACTATGACTAAGCTATATCCGACTATCGGTCTGGAAATTCATGTTGAATTAAAGACTAAATCCAAGATGTTTTGTGGTTGTCCGGCTGAACATTTCCAGGTTAAACCCAACACTCATACCTGCCCGGTTTGTTTAGGTTTGCCCGGGGCTCTGCCTGTACCTAATCAAAAGGCGGTTGATTGGACTATTCTGACCGGCTTGGCTTTAAACTGCCGCATTAATCAGGAATCTACCTTTGACCGCAAGCACTACTTCTATCCTGATCTCCCCAAAGGCTTTCAGATTTCCCAGTTTGACGATCCTTTTTGTCAGCAGGGCTTTATCCAACTGGACTCCGGCAAAAAGATTCTCATTAACCGGGTCCACCTGGAAGAAGACACAGCCAAACTGATTCATAAGAAGATCAAGGACAAAGATGTCACCTTAGTGGACTTTAACCGTTCCGGCGTGGCTTTAATGGAAATCGTTACCGAGCCTGATGTCGCTTCCGGAAATGAAGCCAAAGAATTTTTAAAGAAATTAAGGGACATACTCCGCCGTCTCCAGGTTTCTGACTGTGACATGGAAAAAGGTTCGATGAGGTTGGAAGCCAACATTTCTTTAACTTCTGACCCAAAACACTTGGCTGATTACAAAATCGAAGTGAAAAACTTAAACTCTTTTCGCTTTGTTGATCAGGCCATTAACTTTGAAATTGAGCGCCAAACTGTCCTCTTAAAGCAGGGGATTACTCCGGTCCAGGAAACCCGAGGCTATGATGATCTGAAAAAGCAGACCTTTTCCCAACGGATTAAAGAGGCGGCTGGGGACTACCGCTATTTTCCCGAACCGGATATCCCGCCGATCGCCTTGACAAAAGAATATGTTGAAAATTTAAGAAAGCTTCTGCCAAAATTGCCGGAAGCAGAAATAAATGAGTTGATTCAGCATTTTCACTTGAACATTTCCACGGCTCAATTATTGGTAAAAGACGCGGTAAAACTGGCTTATTTTAATAAATACGTAAATAAAATCGAGCCGCAGACTTTAGCCAATTTAATTATCAACAAAAAGATTGATCTTGATAAACCGCCGCGGCTGAAAACTACTACTCAAACGCTTAATCCCAAAATAATTGCTCAGGTCTTAAAAGAAAATGCGGATGTTGTCGCTAAATACAAGGCCGGCAAAACCTCGGTCATCGGCTTTCTCGTCGGCCAGGTAATGAAGCAGACACACGGCAAAGTTGACCCCCGCCAAGCCAAAGATCTTTTGTTGCAAGCCGTCAAGGTCCTCAACCTGCGAGGTCGGACCTCGCAGGGCTATTCTTCAAAATCTAAGTGAATTTCTTTAATTCTTAAAATATCAGTTTCGTCAACTTCCTCAACAAATTGTCGGTAAGATAATTGCTGATTTGTTTTAGAAAACAAACTCAAAATTTCTTCTGATTTCACCCAGGATTGATCGAATAACCTCAGATAATTTTGATAACTTGAGTACTTATAGCCTGCGAGGTCCGACCTCGCAGGCAAAATTGCTAATGGGTTGCGGTGGATATACTTTGATAAGTAGGTAAATTGCTCTTCGCTGGTTACCGCCACTGCCTTTAATTTTCCTTGAAAGATTGGACCAACTCTTTTATATTTTGTATTAAAATATCGGGAATACTTGGACATCAAAGATCTCATAAAACTAGTAATAGATGTTAGTTTATCTTGGTAAAGCAAGAAGTGAAAATGGTTCGGCATCAAACAGTAAGATAATAAAACTACATCAGCAAAAAAATTATTTAGTTGTTTAGAAGGAGAAATAGATTTATCTACAACTATGGGAGTTAAATAAAATTTTAAATAACTCAGAAAGGTTTTGTAATCTTTTTCATCAAAAAAAATATTCTCTTTGGCAACGCCGCGATTATAAAGATGATAATAGCTTTGTGGAGAATACTCTTTTACTACATTTTTGCTGGGCATTAAATATATTATACCCTGTGAGGTCGGACCTCGCAGGCTGATGATTGCGGTTGAAAACCAGTCCTAAAAAAAATATGATAAATTAATGACTGAATTTGTTCATTTGCACGTTCATACCCAGTACTCTCTTCTTGACGGCTTATCTAAAATCGATGAACTTCTGCTTAAAGCTAAAGCCCTGAAAATGAAGGCTATGGCCATCACTGATCATGGGGTAATGTACGCCGCGGTTAAGTTTCACAATGCCGCCAAAAAACTGGGGATTAAACCGATTATCGGCATGGAAGGCTATTTAACTACCCTTGACTGCCACGAAAAATCTCCCGGCTCGCAAAAACAAACCTACCATCAGGTCCTTTTGGCAAAAAACTTCATTGGCTACCAGAACTTAATGCGCTTAACCACCTATGCTAACTTGGAAGGTTATTACTATAAACCCCGTTTTGATTTTAAAGCCTTAGAAATGTATCACGAAGGTCTTATTCTCACTACTGCCTGTCTGCAGGGTTTGATCCCACAGATGATTCTGCAAAATAATGATCAGCAAGCCTTGGAATACTGCCGTTGGTTTCAAAAACTATTTAAAGACGATTTTTACCTGGAACTGCAGGTCCACCAGGGCCTGCCGGAACTGGAAAAAATTAATCAGAAATTAGTCGAGTTTTCCGGGAAATTAGGTATTCCCTTAGTGGCTACCAATGACCTGCATTATGTTAACAAAGACGATGCCAAAGCCCAGGATGCTTTGCTGGCGATTCAGACTAAAACTGTTCTGTCTGATAAAGACCGGCTGTCGATGATCGATTCACCGGACTATTACTTAAAATCCGCAGAAGAAATGACCCAACTTTTCCCTCAGCACCCGGAAGCGATTAAAAATACGGTTAAGATTGCTGACAAATGCAATGTCACCATCCCGACCGGCAAGTGGATCTTGCCTGCCTTTGCTCTGCCCAAAGGCTTTACTAATTCAGAAAAATATCTGCGGGATTTGTCCCAAAAAGGCTTGATTTACCGTTTTTCTAAAATTACTCCCGAACTCCAGAAACGCTTGGATTACGAGTTGAAAATTATCTGCTCCAAAGGTTTTGCCACTTATTTTTTAATTGTTCAGGACTTTGTCAACTGGGCAAAACAGCATCGCATTCGCGTTGGCCCAGGCCGGGGCAGTGTCGCCGGCTCGCTGGTAGCTTATGCTTTGCGTATTACTACCATTGACCCGATCGAGCATAATATTCCTTTTGAAAGATTTATGAATGAAGAGCGGCCGTCGCCGCCGGACATTGATCTGGATTTTGCTGATGACCGCCGCGACGAGGTCATCGAATATGTGGCTAACAAATACGGGAAAGATAAAGTTGCCCAGATTATTACTTTCGGCACTATGGAAGCCAGGGGCGCTATCCGGGATATTGGCCGGGTTTTAGGTATGCCTTATTCTGAGCCGGACAAAATTTCTAAACTGATCCCGGTTGGCTTTAGTCTTGAAGAAGCCCTGGTTAATGTACCGGAACTGCAAACCTACTACCACCAGCCTGAGTTTAAAGAACTGATTAATTTAGCCAAAAAAGTTGAAGGCACTGCCCGTCATGCTTCGACTCATGCGGCAGGCGTGGTGATCGGCGATAAGCCTTTAACCGATTACACTCCCTTGCAGATTGAAAATAAAAACAACCGTATCATGACCCAATATGACATGTACTCGCTCGACTGCAACATTGATCAGGATGCTATCGGTTTATTGAAAATCGACTTGCTCGGTTTGAGAAATCTCACCATTCTGCAAAATGCCATTAACTTTGTCCAGGAGCAAAAACATTTGAAGGTGGACATGTCTGAACTGCCTTTAGATGATCCTCTGGTTTATCAGCAGTTAAGCCAGGGCAATAACATCGGCGTTTTCCAACTGGAGTCCGGCGGTATGCGCAGTGTGGCCAAAAAACTTCAACCCTCCCGTTTTTCCGATATTACCGCTATGGTGGCTTTGTACCGGCCCGGCCCTATGGACCTGATTGATGACTTTATTGCCGGTAAAAAAAATCCCTCTTCAATCAAGTATCCCCACCCGGACTTAAAACCGGTATTGGCAGAAACTTACGGAATTGCTGTTTACCAGGAACAGGCTCTGCAAATTGCCAACGTTATGGCTGGCTACAGCCTAGCTGAAGCCGATCTTCTCCGCCGGGCGATCGGTAAGAAAAAGCATGCACTCATGGCTAAAGAAAAATTCAAATTTATTCAGCAATCGCGGGCCAAAGGCTATACCAAAGAGATTGCCGAGCGGGTTTGGGGCTATATTGAAAAATTTGTCGGCTATGGCTTTAACAAAGCCCACGCCACTGCTTATGCCATGATCGCTTACCAAACCGCCTACATGAAAGCTCATTATCCGGTGGAATTTATGGCCGCTTTATTGACCGCGGAAACCAGCAACAAAGATAAAGTTCCCTTGGCGGTGGCCGAAGCCAAAAGAATGAAAATTAAAGTTTGCCCCCCTGACATCAACCTTTCCTGCACCAACTTCACCATTATTAAAGATAAAACCTCCCTTAATCAGCAGGCGATTTTGTTTGGCTTATCGGCGATTAAAAATGTTGGTGAAGCGGCCATTGACGCGATTATCCAAGCCCGGAAAACTAATAAATTTTCTTCCTTAACTGATTTTTGCCAGCGGGTGGACAACCAAAAAGCTAATAAAAAAGTTCTGGAGAGCCTAATCCAAGTTGGCTGCTTCGATGCTTTTGCCAAAAGAAGCCAGCTGATGCTGTCAATGGAAAAGATCCGCCAAAACGCCGCCGAGACTCAAAAAAATAACAACAGTCCCCAAGTCTCCCTTTTCTCCGCTGAAGAGAACAAAAAAAACGAGGCCGTGGACAAGCTGACCGATACCGAAGAATTCAGCAAGCTGGACCTGTTAAACTTTGAAAAACAACTGCTGGGTTTTTATTTGACTGAGCATCCTTTAGCCCAGTCAATGGATAAAATCAAACAGTTAACCTCTCATCAGATCGCTGAACTGGACCCGCAAACCCACAATAACCAGACGGTGACCGTCGGCGGCATTATTAAAGGCCTGAAAATTATTATTACTAAAAAAGGCAACCGGGAAATGGCTTTTGCCAATTTAGATGATAACACCGGTACCATTGAACTGGTTATTTTCCCCAAATTATTTGCGGCTACTAAATCGCTTTGGGGTAATGACCAGCCGATTTTAGTCAGCGGCAAACTTGATTTCCGGGACAGATTAAGCCTGATTGTTGATTCTGCTGCTAACCCGACTGCTCAACTGCAAGTTAAATCCCGCCGCATCACTCTCACTATTAAACAAACTACACCCAAAGAAGTCTTAGTTAAACTTAATCAGTTGTTTCAGTCTAATCAGGGCCAGGATACGGTGACTTTGAATCTGGTTAACGGCGAGCAACCCAAAGAAATTACCTTGCCGTATTCAATTGATTTTTCCAATATCAAAACCAAGGTTGAGAAGATTTTACTGCCCTATGGTGGTATAATACTCTATGCCGAAAACTAAATACATTTTTATTTCTGGTGGAGTGCTGTCCGGGTTGGGAAAAGGGGCGATCACCGCTTCGTTGTCACTGTTACTTAAATCTCACGGTTATCAGGTTATGCCGGTTAAATGCGAGAACTACTTAAACCTGGATGCCGGCTTGATCAACCCCATCGAACATGGCGATCCGTTTTTGTGCGAAGACGGGGCGGAAACCGATATGGATATCGGCACCTACGAGCGCTTTTTGGACATTAATTTGGGCAAAGAAAACTTCATTACCATGGGCCAGATTTATAAAGCGGTTATCGACAAAGAAAGAAACTTTTTCTATCAGGGTGAAGACGTCGAAGCCATTCCTCACGTCACCGATGAAATTATTAACCGTATTAAAAAAGTAGCCGGGACTAGCAAAGCCGAGATCGTTATTGTCGAATTGGGCGGTACTGCCGGGGAATATCAAAATGCTCTTTATTACGAGGCCGCCCGGATCATGAAACTTAAATATCAGGACACAGTTGTCCACGTTCACGTTTCTTATCTGCCGACCCCGCCCCACTTGGGGGAACCCAAGACCAAACCGACCCAGCTCTCAGTGAAACTGTTAAATTCCATGGGCATTCAGCCCGACTTTATCGTCGCCCGGGCCGACCGAATGATTGATCTACGCCGCACAGAAAGATTTGCCTTATTTTGTAATGTTGTACCCGGCCATATTATTTCTGCTCCGGATGTAACTAATATTCTGGAACTCCCCTTAGTTTTGGAAAAACAGCAGTTTTCCGCTAAAATTTTAGCTCAGCTGGGTTTAGCCCAAACTCCGCCTAAATTATCCCAATGGCGCCGCTTAGTTCAATTAATTAAACAGCCCAAAAAACAAACTATCACCATTGCCATTGTCGGCAAGTATTTTGCCACCGGCGATTACCACTTGACTGATTCTTATGCCGCTTTAGTCGAAGCCCTTAACCACGCGGTTTGGCAGCAAAAAGTAAATCTTAATTTAAAACAGCTTAATGCCGAAAAAATCACTGGCCATACTGAAAAGTTTTTAGCTGACTGCGACGGAATTATTGTTCCGATCGGCTGGGGATCAAGAGGCGTTGACGGCATGCTGGAAGCAATTCAATATGCCCGGGAAAACAAAATTCCTTATCTGGGATTATGTTTTGGCATGCAGCTGGCGGTCGTTGAGTTTGCCCGCCATGTTGCCCATCTGCCTAAAGCCCACTCCACTGAAGTTGATCCCAAGACGCCTTATCCGGTCATTCACATGATCCCCGAACAAAAAAGAAACATGAAAGCCCGGGCTTATGGCGGCACAATGAGGTTAGGTACCTGGGATTGCCGGGTAGTTCCCAATACTTTAGCTTACCAGGCCTACCAAACCACTTTAACTTCCGAGCGCCACCGCCACCGCTACGAATTTAATCCGGCTTATTTAAAACAATTAACCAAGGCCGGTTTGATTATCTCCGGCCGATCGGTTAAAGAAAATCTGGTCGAAATTATCGAACTTTCCCCAAAAGACCACCCGTTTTTCCTGGGAACTCAGGGCCATCCCGAATATAAATCCCGGCCTTTAAAACCGCACCCGATTTTTATGGAATTTGTCAAAGCAGCAAAAAAAGTATAGAATCACCCTCTATGGCTATCACTACTAAAATAAAAGATACCCAGGTTAAAGTTGGTGATACTGTTAAAGTTAAGCATCAATTTACGGTTGATGATAAAACTCAAACCCAAACTTTCCAGGGTCTGATTATCGGCATTCAGGGCAGAGAAGTGGGCAAAACCTTTACTGTCAGAAAGATTGCCGCCGACTCAATCGGAGTGGAAAAAATCTGGCCGGTCCACAGTCCCAATATTCTTAAAGTGACAGTGGTTAAGGCCGGCAACACCAGAAGGGCTAAACTATATTACTTGAGAAAACGCATCGGCAAAACCGCTCTCAAAGTCAAATAAGCTTCAAAGATGTGTTAAAATGGGTTTACGCTAAGTAAAATGGGCTCCGCCTTGATCCCGCCAGCTGGCGGAGAAAGGCCAGCCCTGAGCGTAGCGAAGGGCCGGTAGCTCAACGGTTAGAGCTTTTGCCTTTTAAGCAAAGTGTTCTGGGTTCGAATCCCAGCCGGCTCACGGGTTTTTTTTGGCCCCATAGTCTAGAGGTTAGGACATTGGGTTTTCATCCCAAAAACCAGGGTTCGATTCCCTGTGGGGTCACAAAAATGAAATTTTTAATACCAATCGGGTTTTTAATATTTATATCAGGTTTATACTTAGCTTTTCTCAAACACTCTGATATTTGGTATAGCGTTTTTCTAATAGGCGGTTTTTTACTCCTTGAGGGAGTAAATTTCAAAAAAGGATCCTCTGTACTGAAAAACAGAAAATGGTTTTTGCTGACGTGGTTAATATTTATAGCCATAACGATTGTTGTTGAAATTATCGGTAATTATTGGTTGAACCTTTGGGATTATCCAACTTTTGATAAAGTTGATTACTTGATCCACGTGATTGTTATAGGTTATCCATTAACTGGTTTCTTTGGTTTAGAATTTTTTATTTTACTGCAAAAAATTTTTACTTCGCGAAAAACCCAGATAATCATCCTGCCTATATCTGCTTTCCTTTTTGGTTATCTTAATGAATATCCGAATATTTTTGCCTACGAATGGAAATATATTAACTGGCCATTCGCTGAATTTCTGGGAATTCCGATTTTGGTATCGCTTTTATGGATTCTGTTGTTGATTGTTATTTTCTTTAAGAAGCCTTTTGAATTCAGAAAAGTCAGCCTGCGAGGAGTCTCCTCGCAGGTAATCTAAAGGCTTAGTTTCAACCTGGCGCCGGAAAGATTGGCCTGCTCGCCAGTGGTGGACTTCAGTTCAATGACATAAGTATTAGTCCCGTTGTGCAGTTTAAATGCGGGCGAACTTTTCCAGGTGGCAATATTGGAATTGTTAAATATTTCCGTCACCTGCATAATCGCTCCGCTGGTTTTGTTTTTCAGTCTCGCCCAGGCTTCGCCGTTGACAATTGATAGTTGCGCTTCAAACACCGCCTTCACCTCAGCCGGATAATCACTGCTGTTCAGCTGGATGGCCGCGCCGGTTTCCGTCCATTCGGTCTTAGTAGTCGTCGCCGAGCCCAAATAAATATTCTGGGGCTGCCAGCTAGAACTAGGGGTAATCACAGGAGAAGTTATCACTGCCGGACTGGAACTGGGAATTAGGCTGGGACTGGGGCTGACACTGCTGGGGACCAAACTCGGGCTGGGGATTATGCTGGCTTCAGGCACAAGACTTTGACTGGTAATAAATAAATCCAAGCTTTCCGTCAATTGTTTTTGCTTAACCCATAAACCAATCACGCTTAAACCTAAAACTACCAAGCCCGTAATCACCACAATCTTAAAGCGATCCATAAACTGCTATAATCTTATCATGAATCCGCTTAAATATGTTTTAATGCTTTTCACTTATCTATGGTTAAGGTTCGACCTGATTCTGTACATAACTTTTAGAAAAGACTGGACGCCCCGTTATGAATTTCTCGCCAGTATTTTTGGTGAAGACGATGCCGAAAAGTTTTTAGCCCATCGCGTCAATCTTGTTAAAGCCAGAAATAAAATTTTACCTCCAATAATTCTTTTAACTGATGTTGACAAAAAAATCACTGAATTTTTAACAATTAAACCTTCCACTAAACTCAATAAAACCCAGCGTCTGGCAATTATCGATCAGCTGATCTTTTGGGCAGTTGACCCGGAAATTAACCGCTTCAACATCGACAGTTACCAGTCACGGTCAGCCATTGTTGACGGTTTATTAAATCCTATCTTCCAGAACAGTTTAATCAGTGAAATTAACTTCATCCTGGACGGTCTTAAAAAAATTGTTTTTTCCCGGGTAACCTATCTTGGCAGTAAAGGCGAACCTTCACCGGTTGTTCATAATGTCATTCTTTCCGGCGCCGCCCGGATATTAACTTCTCACTTTAACGAACTGGTCAGATTAAGGGATGAAAAACTGGACAAATTAACCAAAGTTAAGTTGATTAAAGAAATCAATCAAGCCAAAGGCGAAACCGGGTCGCTGGCTTTTTCCGCCGATCCCAAGGTTGATGAAGACTTTCAAAATAAATTTCCGCTGCCCCGGTACCAAGCCAAGCTTTTATGGAAGATTTTAACCCATTACCGGTTTTCCGCTTGGCCTGAATCAAGAGAAAAAGCAGCAAGGCTCATTAACAACTTCCATAAACAACTGGGCTTTTCCCCGGAAGAACTATTTGCCTTAAACAAAAAATAATATATAATTGACTTATCATGGCCTTGAATATTTCCATATCGGCAGAGCCGATTTTTAATTTGGGACAGTTCGAGTTTACCAACTCCATGCTGGTCAGCCTCTTAGTTACTGTTTTTTTATCCCTATTGGCAGTTAGTTATAGCCTGCACATTAGGTCAAAGAAAAAAACACCCTTCTTTGTCTTTATTCAAACGATTCTGGAATCATTTTATGAATTTGTTCAATCGATCGCTCCCCAGCAGGCAGGCCGTTTTTTCCCTTTAATCGCTTCGATCTTCTTTTTTGTTATGTTAGCCAGCTGGGCCGGTTTACTGCCTGGCGCGGAAACCATTTTTTGGCAGGGAGTTCCTCTTATCCGCGGCGGCACCGCTGATTTAAATATTACTTTAGGCTTGGCCATATTTGCGGTTTTCAGCATCCAAGTCTATGGCTATAAAACTTTAGGGATGAAATATTTTAAGAAGTTTTTTGATTTTTCCAATCCGATTAATTTCTTTGTCGGTTTCTTAGAATTAATCAGCGAATTTGCCCGTATTATGTCTTTTGCTTTTAGGTTATTTGGGAACATTTTTGCCGGCGAGGTTTTATTGGCCGTAATTTCTTTCTTAGTTCCGATTTTCGCTTCTTTGCCTTTTATGGGTCTGGAAATATTTGTCGGCTTTATTCAGGCCTTAGTTTTTGCTACACTGACATTAGTCTTTATTAATATCGCTACTACTAGCCATCATTAAATTATATTTAGGAGGTAATTATGTCAGACAGTAATGTTATAGTCGGTGCTACCATCGCTATCGGCAGCATCGCCCCGGCTATCGCCATTGGTTTAATTGTTTCCAAGGCATTAGAAGCCATTGGCCGCAACCCTGAAGCCGCCGCTAAAGTCCAGACCGTCATGATCTTGGGCGTCGCCTTTGCTGAAGCCATTGCGATTTATTCCTTGGTCGTCGCCTTGATTCTGAAATTTGTATAAATAATTTAGGAGACAAGCCATGTCCATCCATTGGTATCAGCTTTTGTTTCAAATCATTAATTTTGGCATACTGATTTTGGTGATGAAAAAGTTTCTTTACCAACCCATCATCACTATTATTAATCAGCGCAATAAAAAAATCGAAGATTCCATCAAAGCCGCTGAAGCTAATTTAAAAGAAAAAGCCAAAATTGAAGAAATTAAAAAACAAGCGGTTATCGAAGCCGAAAAAGAAGCGGTCCGGATTGTGGAAACAGCCCGGAAAGAATCAGATAAAACCGGCAAACAAATTCTTCTGGCCGCCCGGGCTGAAGCTGAAGAAGAAGTCGATAAAAAATTAAAACTCTTGACTGAAAAACTGGCCGAACAAGAAAACCAAATTACCGGCCGGATTACTGATCTGGTCATCAAAGCCACTCAAAGCGTTTTAAGCAACAGTCTCACCCTTAGCCAGCAAAAAGCGATTCTTGACAGCGAAATTAAAAAACTAGCCAAATTATCTAAATAATGAAAGATTCCCATCAAATCGAAGCCATTACCGCCGCTATTTTAGATTACCTGCAAACCAATAAAGCTTTGGATTTACTGCCGCAGATTGCCCAAAAATTAACTGAAGAAAGCTGGGTAAAAATCGATCCGGACCTCGCCCAAATCAGCGCCCCGATAAAACTTTCTCCTCTCCAAACCAAAAGCATCCAAGCTCAATTATCAGCGCATTTTAACCGGCCAATCAGGATTAAAACCAAGATTGACCCGAGTATTATCGCCGGTTTAAAGATTTCTGTTGCCGGAAAAATCATTGACGCTACCGTTAACCACCGTTTAAAAACCTTAAAAGAGCAGATAATCTATGACTAACTTGCAAAAAATTATTTCTGACCGGATTGATCAATTTACACCGGACTTAAGTGCCAAGAGTGTCGGCAAGATCATTACCCTCGGTGACGGTGTCGCCACTATCAGCGGTTTAAATGATGCCATGATGTCCGAAATCCTGGAATTCCCCCGCAAAACCTATGGTTTGGTCCTCAATTTAGAAAAACACTCGGTTGGGGCGATTATTTTAGGCAGCTATAAACATTTAAAAGAAGGGGATGAGGTCAATACTACCGGGAAAATTCTCCAAGTCCCGGTCGGTGAAAATTTGCTCGGCCGGGTGATCGGTCCTTTAGGCAATCCGATTGACGGCCAACCTGCTCCTAAAACTTCTACCAGCAATCCTTTAGAAAAAATCGCTCCCGGTGTCGTCACGCGCGAAAAAGTCAACCAGCCGGTGCAAACCGGAGTCACCGCCGTTGACAGCATGATCCCTATCGGCAGGGGACAGCGGGAACTGATTATCGGCGACCGCAGTACCGGCAAATCTTCGATTGCCATCACCACCGTCATTAACCAAACCAAGAAAAATCTTATCTGTATTTATGTGGTTATCGGCCAAAAGGCCGCCTTCACCTCCCAGCTGGTCGAAACCTTGAAAAAGTTCAAAGCTCTGGACCATACCCTTATTGTTGCCGCCAATGCCGCCGACTCGCCCTCTTTGCAGTATTTAGCCCCTTATGCCGGAATGGCCATTGCCGAATATTTTGCCGGCCAGGGCAAAGACGCCTTAGTGGTTTTTGATGATCTTTCCAAGCATGCCTGGGCTTACCGCGAGCTTTCTTTACTGCTCCGCCGTCCTTCCGGCCGCGAAGCTTATCCCGGCGATGTGTTTTACCTTCACTCCCGCTTGCTGGAACGGGCAATTAAGTTCAATCAGGATAATAACGGCGGGTCAATCACTGCTTTGCCGATTATCGAAACTCAAGCCGGCGATGTTTCCGGCTATATCCCCACCAATATTATCTCTATCACCGACGGCCAAATTTATCTGGAAACCGACCTGTTTAATGCCGGTATCCGTCCCGCTATCAATGCCGGCCTTTCTGTTTCCCGGGTGGGCGGCAATGCCCAAATCAAAGCCATGCGCCAGGTTGCCGGCAAGTTAAGAATGGACCTGGCCCAATACCGGGAAATGGCTGCTTTTGCCCAATTTTCTTCTGATCTGGACTCAGCCACCAAAGCCCAGCTGGACAGGGGCGCCAAGATCACCGAAATCTTAAAGCAGGGTTGGGATACACCCATGCCTGTTACCGACCAAGTGTTAATCATTTGGGCAGTTACCAATGGTTATTTGGATTCAACTCCTCTGGATAAAATTAAAACCTGGCAGCAAGAATTTATAACTTACCTGGCTTCCACTCAGCCGGAAATCGCCAAGACAATTACCTTAGAAAAAATCCTCTCCGATAAAACCATTAAATCATTGCAAAAATATACCCAAAAATTCAATGACGCCCATCCTGATTTAAGCTTGCAAGACGAAGAGGAAAACCTATGAGTTCAGTTAAACTGATCAAGCGCCGCATCCGTTCGTCAAAAAATATTGCCCAAATTACCAAGGCTATGGAAATGGTCTCCGCTTCCAAAATGCGCCGGGCCCAGGAACTGGCCCTTGCCTCCCGGCCTTACTCAGAGAAAATGGTGGAAATTATTACTGCCCTGGCCCTTAAAGCAAAAAATCAGCTGGACCATTTTCTCTTAAAAGACCCCCGCCCAAACTGGCCTGAAGATAAGCCTTTTAATGTCCTGATTCTTCTACTCTCCACTGACAAATCCCTCTGCGGCGGTTTAAACTCTAATCTTTTCCGCGGCTTGGAATCCTGGCTCAAAGATTTAAAAGTTATTGCTAAACTGCCTGCCAATACCAAATTAACCTTTATCACCATTGGCAAAAAGGCCAAAGAACATATTTTAAAATCCAACCGCTTGCTTTCGGCTGAGTTCGGCCAATTCGGCGATAAACCAAAATTCATGGATATCCTGCCGATCTCCAAAATGGTTATCGAAGGCTTTAAAAAAGATGAGTTCCAAATGTCCTTTATGGCCTACATGGAGTTTATTTCCACTATCTCCCAAAAACTGGCTGTCAAGCAATTACTGCCGATCCGGGCCGAAGAAATTACTATCGAAACAGAGAAACTTACCACCGATTACTTATTTGAACCCCGTGCCGAGGATATTTTCTCCAAACTTTTACCCCAATATATTGAACTCCAGCTTTATCACGTTCTCTTGGAATCCGTGGCCAGCGAGCATTCCGCCCGCATGGTGGCTATGAAAAACGCTAATGATAATGCTTTAGATATTGTCTCTGAACTTACCTTAGAGTTTAACCAAGCCCGCCAAGCAAAAATTACCAATGAGTTATTGGACGTTGTCAGCGCCAGAATGGCCCTGGAATAAAACTATGAAACAAACCGGATACATCTCGCAAATCATCTCCGTAGTCGTTGACGTCACTTTTTCCGGGCATCTGCCGGAAATTTACAGTGCCCTGGAGGTTAAAAAAGCTGATGGTTCAAAAATTGTCCTGGAGGTCCAGCAATATTTAGGCAGCAATCAGGTCCGGACGATCGCCATGGGCTCAACTGATGGTCTAAAACGCTATATGGACGTAGTCAATACCGGTCAGCCTATCTCTGTTCCGGCCACCAATAAAGCTTTAGGCAGAATGTTTAATGTTATCGGCGAAACTATTGATAACGGCCCGAGGGTTCAGGAAACTAAACTGACCTCAATTCATAAAAATCCCCCCAAATTTACCGACATTGAACCAAAACCCCAAGTTCTGGAAACCGGCATTAAAGTCATTGACCTGATCTGTCCGTTTGCCAAAGGCGGCAAAGTCGCTGCTTTCGGCGGCGCCGGCGTTGGTAAAACTGTCATTATTCAGGAATTGATCAGAAATATTGCTGAAGAGCATTCCGGCCACTCGGTTTTTGCCGGGGTCGGGGAAAGAACCAGGGAAGGCAATGACCTCTATCAGGAAATGAAAGAATCCGGGGTTTTGAAAAATACGGTCATGGTTTTTGGCCAAATGAACGAGCCGCCCGGCGCCCGTTTACGGGTTGGTTTAACTGCCTTAACTTTTGCCGAACATTTTCGCGATGACCAAGGCGAGGATGTCTTGCTCTTTATTGACAACATTTTCCGCTTTTCCCAAGCCGGCAGCGAAGTCTCTGCTTTACTGGGACGGATTCCTTCGGCAGTCGGCTATCAACCAACTTTAGCTTCAGAAATGGCCGCCCTCCAGGAAAGGATCACTTCCACTAAAAAAGGCTCGATTACTTCTTTCCAGGCGGTTTATGTGCCTGCCGACGATTACACCGACCCGGCCCCGGTAACTACTTTTTCCCACCTGGACTCCAGTTTATCTTTGGAAAGGTCTTTAGCCGAACAGGCACTTTATCCGGCCGTTGATCCTCTGGCTTCTTCCTCCAAAATTTTGTCACCGGACATTGTCGGTGAAGAACATTACCAAATTGCCAGGGGCGTCCAGAAAGTACTGCAACGCTACAAAGACCTTCAGGATATTATTGCCATTTTAGGCATTGATGAGCTCTCCGATGAAGATAAATTAACTGTTTCCCGCGCCAGGAAAATCCAAAGGTTTCTCACCCAGCCTTTCTTTGTTGCCGAACAATTTTCCGGCCTGCCGGGAAAATATGTTAAAGTCCAAGAAACCATTAAAGGCTTTAAAGAGATCTTGGCCGGCAAGTATGACAGCTTGCCTGAACAGGCTTTTTACATGATCGGTACGATTGAAGAAGCAGTGGAAAGAGCGAAAGACATTTAATTTATGGCCGCCAATAAACTGCAGCTAACGGTTATTACCCAGGAGAAAATTGTCCTGCAGGATGAGGTTGACCTGGTTCTGGCCCCCGGCTGGGACGGCCAAATCGGCCTTTTGCCCGGGCATATCGGTTTGCTGACTAAACTCCAACCGGGCGAACTGTTTATTTTTAAAGGCCCGTCAATTTCCGTCTTAGCCGTTTCCGGCGGTTTACTGGATATTCATAACAATCAATTAAGCGTCATGGCTGATAGCGCTGTCCGGGCTGATGAGATTGATGTCGCTAAAGTCGAAGCCGCTAAACAAAAAGCTGAAGAAGCTTTAAGAGAGCGCTTATCCGGCACTGAATTTGCTCTGGCTGAAGCCGACTTGAGAAAAGCGGTTTTAGAATTAAAAGTCGCTAAAAAACGCTACCGCCATCAA
Source organism: uncultured Pseudomonadales bacterium (assembly GCA_964507605.1). Taxonomy (GTDB): domain Bacteria; phylum Patescibacteriota; class Microgenomatia; order UBA1400; family CG1-02-47-37; genus CAZYUF01. The sequence continues at coordinate 19,137 of CAZDQA010000003.1, forward strand.
CATGGAATTTAATCTCGCCCCGGACATCCAGCGCCGGCTTTCCCAAATTCAAACCAAACTGCAGCTGCCCCACATTGACCCGCAAAGAATTGTTTGTTTCCGCAGTCGCGGTTCCAAAGCCCGGGCCCGGGCCAGAATCTGGGCTTTCCCGAAAATTTGGCAAATAGCCTTAAAATTGCCGCCGTATTATTGCATTGAAATCATCTCCGAAAAATTCGATCATTTAAAGCCGGATGATCAAACCCGGATTATCATCCACGAAATTCTGCACATTCCCAAAAACTTTTCCGGCGCTTTACTGCCCCATCGGGGGAGAGGCAAACTCCTGATCAACGCCCGCTCAGTCGAACAATTATTTAAGCTTTATCGAAAAAAATGATTACTATCTTTCATGGCGATAACTATGTTTTAAGCCGCCAGGCTTTAAACCAAAGTCTCACCCAAACTCCTGAACGTTTTGATGCCAAACACCTAACCGAAGAAACCCTCACCCAGGCTCTGGAATCAAACTCCATGTTTAAAGACGACAAAATTTTCGTCATCGAAAACTTGCTCACCTCACCCCGTTCTCAACTTAAAGAAAAGCTAATTAAAATTATTTTAAATAATGCCGGGCAGAATATTTTCCTTTGGGAGAAAAAAGCCCTGTCTCCGGCAGTCAAAAAACAGTTTGCTAAAGCCGCAATTAAAGAATTTAAACTGCCGGCTTCTTTATTTAATTTTTTAGACAACCTAACACTTAAAAATTTTCATTTAGCCTTAGTTAATAATCCGGCGGAGCTGATTTTTTATCTTTTGCACCGCCGCATTTCCCAGTTAATCCAAGCCTTAGATGATCCGACTTCTTTAAAAGGCGCGCCTTGGCAGCTGGGTAAACTCAAAAACCAGGCTAAAAAATATTCTCTGGACCAATTGCTTAATTTTCACCAAAAATTATTAACTTTAGATGAACAAGTCAAAACCAGCCAAACTGTCCTGTCTTTAACCGGCTGCCTTGACCTATTACTCTTAGAACTCTAGAATAAACTTATGCAGGCTACCTTTGCTGATAATATTTTCCGGGGCTATGATATCCGCGCTAAAGTGCCTGAAGAGTTGAACTCAGCCGGCGCTTATGTTTTAGGCCAAGCTTACGGTACTTATTTAGCCCAAAGAAGAATTAACCAGGCCGTTGTCGTCAATGACAACCGTGTTTCTGCTGAAATGATTAAAACCGCTTTTGTTCAAGGTCTGCTGAATACCGGCATTAATGTGATTGATCATGGCTTAGGCTTGGTTTACTTCATGTACTTTTCCCAGTATTTTAACCAATCCAAGGGCGGCGTCTCTGTTTCCGCTTCCCATAACCCGAAAGAATACAATGGCTTTAAACTGGCCGTGGGTTTTTCCGATACCATGATCACTGCCGAAATTATTGAACTTAAACACCTGGCCCAATCCGGCAAATTCGTCAAACCTTTAATCAAAGGCCAACTGACCAATCAGCCGATCTTTGAGGTGTATAAAAAAGATATCTTTAAACGGATTCCCCAAAAGCTAAATTTTAAACTTGTTTTGGATGGCGGCAATGCTACTCCCGGCAAATTTCTTCCCCAACTGCTGAGAGAAGCCGGTTGTGAAGTTATCACCCAAAACATTGAACTAGACGGCAACTTTCCCTTAGGCACCCCTGACCCGACCGATGCTGGTTACTTAAATCGTCTCGCTGTAGGGGTCAAAAAAAACCAGGCCGATCTCGGCTTATGCTATGACCCGGACGGCGACCGCTTAGGTATTGTTGATGAAACCGGCACTAAAATCTGGAACGATGTTTTAGTTGCCCTTTTTGCCAAAGATATTTTAGATTTTCTTCCCGGCAGTCCGATTGTTTTTAACACTCTTTGCTCTAAAGCTGTCTCTGACACCATTCAGCAATCCAACGGTCAGCCGGTGATGTGGCTTACCGGCCATTCCTTTATCAAAGCCAAGGTTAAAGAAACCCGGGCGCCGTTTGGCGGCGAGCTTTCCGGCCACTTTTTCTTTATGGATAATTTTTACGGCCATGATGACGGCGCCTTTGCTACTTTGAGACTACTGGCCTATTTACAGCGGACCAAGCAATCCTTAAAACAAGCCATCGCTCAACTGCCTCAATATGTTTCCAGCCCGGAAATTAAACTCGGTCTGCCTGACAAAATTAAGTTTGATTTTGTTACTAATGTGATTGGCAAAGAATTAAAAAAACTTTATCCCCAGGCAGAGTATGTCGAAATCGACGGCGTCCGCATGGACACCAAAGAGACTATGGCCATTGTCCGGGCCAGTCAAAACGGGCCGTATATTACTATTAAATATGAAGGCAAAACTCAACCACAGTATAATCAGCTAAAACTTGAGTTAAGAAAAATATTAAAATCTCATCCCCAAATAGATTGGAGCTATGGCGTCAACCTTGACGCTTTTGATTAACTATGGCAGATAATCTTGACCCCGCTAATTTATACCAATCAATTGTTGACCTGACCAAACAATGCCAGCATGCTTTCAAGCAGGCTAACCAAGTTAAAGTTGCTCCTCAACCTGTCAAGCAGTTAATTATCTCCGGCATGGGCGGCTCGATTCTGGCCGCTCAGGTAATTGAATCGCTTTACGGTCTTCAACTGAGCGTTCCCTTAACCAAAATCAGTGATTACCATTTGCCGGTTTGGGCCAATCAGGACAGTTTAGTGATTTGTTCCAGTTATTCCGGTACCACTGAAGAAACTGTTCAGACGCTCAAAGAAGCCCTGGCTAAAAACTGTCAAATTATTGTTATCTGCGGCGGGGGAGAGCTGGAAACTTTGGCTTTAAGCAACCACTTGCCTTTGTATAAAATTAACCCGGTTTATAATCCCTGCCGCCAGCCGCGCATGGCCATTGGTTACTCTCTAATTGGCCAGCTGGTCCTGGTCGCCAAAGCCGGTTTATTAAAGTTCGACCAACCTGACATACAGTTAATTCAAACCGCCATGGCCCAAGTGGTCAAAGCTAACCACCGGGATATGCCTGTCGAAAACAACCCTGCCAAAAAACTGGCCCAGGAGTTTCATTCCCGGCAGGTGATTATGGTTGCCGCCGAGCACCTGGCCGGCGCCTTCCATGTTGTCAAAAACCAGATGAATGAGAACGCTAAGCAATTATCCCACCGCCACGACCTGCCTGAACTTAACCACCACCTGCTCGAAGGTTTGCGCTTTCCTGAATCTAATCGAAAAGATGTAGCTTTCTGGGTAATTAACTCTAAGCTCTATTCTCCCAGGCTCCAAACCCGCGTCCGTCTAACCATTGATGTTATCCGGAAAAATAAAATTAAGGCTTTTGAATTTACCCCTTCCGCTGACACTAAACTGGCCCAGGTTTTCGAGCTGATCCAATTTGGCAGCTTCGTCAACTACTATATGGCTATGCTCAACCATCTCAATCCTGCCCTGATCCCCTGGGTCAACTACTTCAAAAAACACCTGCAGGATCCGACCCTGCAGGCAATCTAATCATCAATATCCAAGACTTGGCCTTTAATTCTCAAAATATCCGACTCATCAACTTCTTCGACAAACTCCTTATAAGATCTTGCCGGTTTTGTCCGGTTAAAATAACTCAAAATGTCCTCGGTTTCTACCCAAGGTTGATTAAACAACCCCAGGTAATTCTGATAGCTCGAATACTTATACTCCTCCAAACCTGCAGGGTCGGATCCTGCAGGTAGGGGATTACGATGAATGTATTTAGATAAATATAAAAACTGTTCTTCTGATTCCACCTCAACCGCCTTGTATTTTCCCTGAAATACCGGCCCCACCCGTTTATATCTCTTATTAAAATACATCGAATATTTGGTCAGCAGTGATTTTAAAAAAAGCGGAATGCCAAAAACATCTTTCTGAAACAACAATAAATGAAAATGGTTGGGCATTAAACAATAACAATGTAAAAAAGCTTGTTGGAAAAAATTCTTCAACTGCTTCGTTGGGGGCACCTGCAGGATCCGACCCTGCAGGTCCTTGGAAGCTAAATATAGCTTTAAATATCCAATAAAAACCTTATAATCCTGCTTATCTAAAAAAATTTGCTGTTTAGCTACGCCGCGATTATAAATATGGTAAAACCCGTTTTCTTTATACTCGCGGACTGTATTTTTGCAGGGCATAACCATTCTCATCCTACAGGATCCGACCCTGCAGGTGCAATGATTGAAATTTTTTGTTATCATTAGTTAATGCCCGATTCACTGCCCATGATCGTTGATTTTAAACAAGTTGGTAAAAACGACGTAGGCCTAGTCGGCGGCAAAGGTGCCAATCTCGGCGAAATGGTCCGCGCTGGTTTTCCTGTCCCTCCAGGTTTTATCGTTACCGCCGCCGCTTACTATCATGTTGTCGAGTTAAACAACTTAAAGCCAAAAATCAAACCCATTCTCCATGATTTAGACATTCACGATATCCACTCTCTCAACCAAGTTTCCCAAAGAATTAAAGCTTTAATCTCCCGCGCTAACATCCCCAACCAACTGGCCCTGGATATTATTGAACGCTATTTAAAGCTAGGCTCCGGCCATAATCAAACTTTAGTCGCCGTCAGGTCCTCGGCTACAGCCGAAGACCTGCCCGACGCTTCCTTCGCCGGCCAGCAGGAAACCTTTCTCAATGTCCAAGGAGAAGCTAACTTGATTCAAAACATCCGCGCTTGCTGGGCTTCGCTTTTCGAACCCCGGGCGATTTTCTACCGCCAGGAAAAAAACTTCGACCACTTCAAAGTCGGCATTGCCGTTCCGGTCCAAAAAATGATTCAAAGTCATGTTTCCGGCATTATGTTTACCGTCAATCCCGTCACTAACAATAAAAATCAACTGGTGATCGAGGCAATCTGGGGTTTAGGTGAAAAAATTGTTCAGGGTGCTTACACTCCCGATCATTATTTAATTCAAAAACTCTCCTGGAAAATCCTCCAAAAACAAACTAATCAGCAAACCAAACAGTTGATTTATTCTAAAGATAGAAATCGCGAATTAAAACTGCCTAAAAACAAACAACGCCAAACCAAGCTAACCGATGAGCAAATTATTTTCTTAGCCAAGCTGGGCCATAAAATCCAACAGCATTATTTCTTTCCCCAAGATATCGAATGGGCTTTGGCTGACAATCAATTTTACCTAGTTCAATCCCGGCCGATTACCACTCTCAACGTCCAAGAGACTAAAACTACACCCATTTCCACCAATAAACTAACCCTGCTTTTAAAAGGCGAAGCCGCCAGTCCGGGAATAATTACCGGTTATACCAGAATCTTAAAATCATCCAAAGAAATCAACCAGTTGTCCCAGGGAGAAATCTTGGTTACCGATATGACCACGCCTGATTTTGTCCCGGCCATGAAAAAAGCCGCCGCCATTGTCACCAATAAAGGCGGTCAAACTTCCCACGCCGCCATTGTCTCCCGGGAACTGGGCATTCCTTGTATTGTCGGCACCGCCACAGCCACCCAGGTTTTAAAAACCCGCACCGTAGTCACTGTCAATGGTCAGACCGGAGAAATATTCCGTGGCGGCACTATTCTTAAACCAAAAAAAATCTCTGTAGAAAAAATTACCAAAATTCCTGCCAAAGACTTAAAGCCGGACACTATCACTACCGCTACCAAACTCTATGTTAATTTAGGTGAACCGGACCTGGCCGAAATCATCGGTCAAAAAAACGTTGACGGCCTGGGCTTGCTTCGGGCTGAATTTATGATTGCTCAAATCGGCACCCATCCTAAAAAAATGATTGCCGACCATAAAGAAGCTCAGTTTATCACCAGTTTAACTGAAAATTTAGCTAAATTTGCCAAAGCTTTTTACCCCCGGCCGGTAGTTTATCGGGCTACTGACTTTAAAACCAACGAATACTCTAATCTGATTGGCGGCAAGGCCTTTGAACCCCAAGAACCAAACCCCATGCTTGGCTTCCGCGGCGCCTTTCGCTACTTAACTGATGAAAAAGTCTTTGCCTTGGAACTTTATGCCTTAAAAAATGTCCGGGAAAAACTTGGGTTTAAAAACCTGTGGCTGATGATTCCCTTTGTCAGGACAGTTAAAGAGATGGAATTAGTCAAAAAAATTGTTTCCAGTTACGGTTTGATCCGCTCCGCTTCTTTTAAACTCTGGATGATGGTGGAAATTCCCGCCAACGTCCTGCTTTTGGAAGAATTTATCAAAGTTGGTATCGACGGAGTTTCTATCGGCTCCAATGACTTAACTATGCTGACTTTGGGAGTTGACCGGGATAATAGCGAAGTGGCTTCCGAATATGACGAGCTTAATCCGGCAGTTTTATCTTTAATCGAAACTACGATCAAAACCTGTCGGAAAAATAAAATTACCTGCTCCATCTGCGGCCAAGCCCCTTCTCTCTATCCTGATCTGACTGAAAAGCTGGTCCAATGGGGAATTACCAGTATTTCTGTCACTCCGGACATGATTGACCAGACCAGAAACATTATTTATCAGGCTGAAAAGCGTTTAATCAATGGCTAAGATTGTTAAAATTTATGCCCGGGAAATTTTAGACTCCCGCGCTAATCCCACCATCGAAACCACGGTTTACTTGGATTCCGGCCATCAAGGTAAATGCAGTGTCCCTTCAGGCGCTTCCTCCAGCAAATACGAAGCCTTTGAATTAAGAGATAATGACCCCAACCGCTTTGCCGGCATGGGCGTGTTAAAAGCCGTTAATAATGTTAATCAAATCATTGGCCCCAAAGTTATCGGCCTTGATCCCTCCAATCAAACCGGGCTTGATCAATTATTAATTAATCTTGACGCCACCCCGGATAAAAGTAATTTAGGGGCAAATGCAATCCTCTCTGTTTCTGTTGCTTGCCTTAAAGCCGGTGCCGCTTATTATCATTTGCCCATTTATCAATATCTTGCTAAAAAATATGGGTTGGTAAAAAATTTAAAAAGAATGCCTGGCCCCACCTTCAATATCATCAATGGCGGGGCCCATGGCGCCGGTAACTTAGACTTTCAGGAATTCCACGTTATTCCTTCTGCCAGATTTTCTTACCAGAAAGCCTTGCAAATCGGCATTGAGATTTATCAAAGTCTTAAAAAAACCCTAAAACTTCGGGGAGCAATCCATTCGGTCGGCGATGAAGGCGGTTTTGCTCCAAACTTATTTACTAACCTGGATGCTCTGGAACTTATTGTTGATTCAATTAATCAAACTCCATATAAACTTACTCAGGATGTTTTTTTAGGTCTGGATGTCTCGGCCGGATTTTTCTTCAAACACAATCAATATCAGATTAAAGACCGCGCCCAGCCTTTTTCCCGGGACGAACTCATTGCTTACTATCAACAACTTAATCAGGAATATCATCTTTTTGCCCTGGAAGACGGCTTAGATCAGGACGACTGGGAAGGATGGTCTAAGCTGACCGACGAACTTGGCGGTCCTACTTTAATTGTCGGCGACGACCTGCTTTCTACCAATAAAGAACGGGTGAAAAAAGCCATTGCCGTCAAAGCCTGCAACGGGATTTTAATTAAACCCAATCAAATCGGCACTGTTTCCGAAACCATTGAGGTGATTAAATACTCTCAGGAAAATGATTTAAAAATCATTGTCTCCCACCGTTCCGGCGAAACCAACGACACCTTTATTGCCGACTTAGCCGTCGGGGTCGGGGCCGATTACACTAAGTTTGGCGCTCCGGCCCGGGGAGAAAGAATCGTCAAATACAACCGGTTGTTAGAAATCGAAACCGAGCTTAAACTATAGTATGGATAAATCTCCGGTAGTTTTAATTATCTTAGACGGCTGGGGAATTTCTGCTCCCGGCCCGGGCAACGCCATCACCAAAGCTCACCTGCCTTACTTCCGCCAACTTCAGTCCGCCTATCCCTCCACCCAATTAATTGCTTCTGGCCAGGCAGTTGGTCTGCCTGCCGGAGAAGACGGCAACACGGAAGTCGGCCACATTAATATCGGCGCCGGCCAAATTGTTTTCCAGGACCTGCCCCGGATTAATACCGCTATTGCTGATGGCTCTTTCTTTCAAAATCCTAATCTCCTTAAAGCAATCGAACATGTTAAAGCCAACCATTCCACTTTGCATTTAATGGGTTTAATTGGTTCCGGCGGCGTTCATGCCAACAATGAACATCTGTTTGCTTTAATCAAATTTGCCAAATTAAACAATATTCAAAAACTGGCCTTGCACTTATTCACTGACGGCCGCGATTCACCCCCGACCACTTCTCAAATTTATTTAACCGAAGTTCAAAAACATTTAACCGATAATAACTTGGGAATTATTGCTTCTATTATTGGCCGCTATTATGCCCTGGACCGGGACTTCCGCTGGGAAAGAACGCAAAAAGCTTATGAATGCCTAACTCAAGGCATTGGCTTAAAAGCCTTTTCCGCTCAGCAGGCAGTCCAAAACTCTTACCACCAGCAAAAAACCGACGAGTTTATCGAACCCACTGTCATTACTGATGGAAGCGGCACGCCTCTATCCTTAATCCAGGATAATGACGCCGTGATTTTCTATAACTTTCGGGTGGACCGTCCCCGCCAGCTGACCAAAGCTTTTGTTTTGCCTGATTTTGCCGCTCAGGCCAACCAGTTGGCTTTTGATCCTTTAGCCGACCGTTATCTTCATAGCCATCTGCCTAGCAAAGCTTCTGTCAACCCGCCTTTCCTCCGCCAAAAATTGTTAACCAATCTTTTCTTCTTAACCATGACCGAATATCAAGCCAGCCTGCCGGTACCCGCAATTATTTTACCCCTGCATATCGAAATGCCTTTAAGTAGGATTCTCAGTGAAGCCAACATTCAGCAGTTAAAAATGTCGGAAACCGAAAAAGAGCGCTTCGTCACTTACTACTTCAACGGCCAGCGGGAACAGCCTTTTCAGGCCGAAGACTGGCTGATCATTCCTTCCCCTAAAATCGCCACTTATGATTTACAGCCGGAAATGTCCACGCCTCAACTAACCACTGCTTTGATCAATAAGCTCAAAACCAGATTTTATCAGTTCATTGCCATTAATATCGCCTGTCCGGACATGGTCGCCCACACCGGCAACTTAGCCGCTACCATCAAGGCTTGCGAGGCTGTCGACGCTTTTCTGTCCCAAACCATTCCGGTTATTTTATCTCTTAACGGAACGGCAATTATTATTGCCGACCATGGCAATGCCGAAGAGTTAATCAATCTGCAAACCGGCCAAGTCGATACTGAACATTCAGCCAACCCTGTCCCTTTTATTATTGTCGGCCCTCAATTTCAGGGACAAACCAGAAAATTAAACCAGGGGATTTTAGCCGATGTTGCCCCGACAATTTTAAAACTATTAAACCTGCCCAAGCCTAATCAAATGACCGGCACCAGTTTAATTTGAATTTATGGATTTAACCAGTCTATTTTCGCCCCGATCCATTGCCTTAATCGGCGCCTCTGCCAACCAAAAAAAAATCGGCTTCCAAATTCTAGCCAAACTTCTTCAAACCAAATTGCCGGTTTTCCCCATCAACCCCCATGAATCTAAAATTTTAAACACCCAGGCTTATCCTTCTATTCATGACGTGCCTGGTCCTGTTGATTTGGCAATTGTGGCCGTACCCGCCCCGATCGTCAACTTAGTTGTTCAGCAAGCCGGTGAAAAAAAAGTTAAATCTGTCGTGGTTATTTCCGCTGGTTTTTCTGAATCCGGCCCTGAAGGAAAAAAGCTGGAAGATAATTTAAAAAAAATCTGTCAAACATACCAACTTAATCTTCTTGGTCCCAATGTTTTGGGTTTTGCCAATCCGAAAAAGAAATTAGACATTACTTTTGCCAAAACCGCCCCTCCAGCCGGCAATATTGGTTTAATCTCTCAGTCAGGGGCCATCGGTTCATATCTTTTTGACTGGGCTAAGTCCGAGAGCCTCGGGTTCTCTAAATTTGTTTCTTTAGGCAACCGCGCCGGCTTAACGGAAACTGACTTCTTAACTTATCTGGCCGCTGATCCCAATACCAAAGTTATCGGCTTGTACTTAGAATCATTTGCTGATGGTCAAAAGTTTTTGTCAGTTGCCAGTCAACTGGCTCGAAAAAAACCAGTGGTGGCGATTTTCGGCGGCCAAACCCAAGCCGGTAAGCAAGCCGCCTTCAGCCATACGGCAGCCTTAAGTCCCCAAACAGCAGTGATTGAAACCGCTTTAAATCAGGCGGGCTGCATCCAGGCGCCTGACTTAGAAGCCTTTAGTGACCTGCTCGAGATTTTTTCTTTAGAACCGCCCCTGACCGATAATGACTTGGTGATCGTTACCAATGCCGGCGGTCCGGGAATTTTAGCCGCTGACAAGGCCGACGAGGTCCGCTTAAAAGTGGAGCGGCCGACTGATGTTCGGGGCGACGCTTTGGCAGAGCAGTTCAACACGGCTTTCCAACAAGTGATTAAAGATAAGATTAAAGACGCTTTTTTAATTATTCTTACTCCACAAACTATGACTCAGCTGGAACTAACCTGTCAGGCAGTAGTGAAACAATTTAAACACATTAAAAAACCAATAGTCGTTTCTTTGTTAGGCGGAGAAATCACCGCTAAGGCTAAGGAGATTTTAAGAAAAAACCACATTGCTACTATCGACTTTCCCCAAAAGGCCGTTAACTACTTAAGCATTCTTTTCCAATATTGGCATAATCGTCTAAAGCAAACTACTTATCCGATAAGACAAAGCTCACTTATTAAAGCTTCCCCCCTCAACCTTCAACCAGGCCGGCAAACTTGGCAGCAAATTAAAACCTTAGCTAAAACTTATCATTTGCCTTTAGTCACCACTAAAATTGTTAAAGAAAATACCCTACTTCAATTAATTAAAGAGATTGGTTTCCCCTTAGTTTTAAAAGCTGATCCAACCGAAGCTTTGCATCGAACTGAAAAGAAAGCCTTGTTCCTTAATTTGAATTCTATTCAGGCCGTTAAAAAACACTTTAATCAATTAAAGTCACAGTTTAAAACCATTCTGATTCAGCCGCAAATCCTGGCAGGACACGAACTGTTTCTGGGTTTAAAACGCCATCCCGGCTTCCCCCCTTTATTAACCATTGGTTCCGGCGGGATTTACACAGAAATTTATCAGGATGTCGCCCATACTTTTTTACCTGTCAATAAAACCTCCGTCTTAAAACTATTAGCGCAAACCAAGCTCGGCCAGATCCTGCTGGGCACCCGGGGACTGGCGCCTACTAACGTCCGCCAGGTTATTGATTTAATTTTGAATGTTTCTCAATTAGCTCTGAACTTTCCCCAAATCGATGAAATTAACATTAACCCGGCCATTATTAATCAATCCAAAATAGACATTGTCGACATCAAAATCACAGCCTGCGAGGTCCGACCTCGCAGGCCCTAAAACGCTAAAACATCAACACTATCTCACCTTTAATTTTTTTGTCCTTTAATTTCTCCAAAAGTTCTTCCGGTTTTCCTCTGATTACTTCTTCAAACTTCTTAGTTAATTCCCGGCAGATAACCACCTGTTTTTCCGGCATTAATTTTTGCAGTAACTCTAAAGTTTTAATTATTCTGTAAGGGGATTCATAAGCAACTACCGTATATTTTGCCTCTCTTAGTAATTTTTCTTTCTTCCCCGTTTTCTTGGGCAAAAAACCTAAAAACGTAAATTTATCAGTTGGCAAGCCGCTGACTACTAAAGCCGCTAATAACGCTGAAGCTCCGGGAATCGGTATAACCTGAATATTTTCTTTCACACATTCCCGCACTAATTTAAATCCCGGATCAGATACTAGGGGAGTTCCCGCATTGGTTACCAGGCCGACATTTTTACCTTCTTTTAGCCAGACGATTACTTGAGGGATTTTTTGTTCTTCTACCGGTTCGTAAAAACTAACTAATATTGGCAAAGGCTTAATCTGATAAAACTCCAGCAGTTGCTTAGTTTTTCTTGTATCTTCACACAGAAGATAGTCAATTTGTTTTAAAACTGTAATCGCTCGTAAAGTAATATCCTGGCGGTTGCCGATCGGCGTTGACACTATATAAATTTCGGCCATATAATAAGAGATTCTACCATGAGCTTATTTAACCTCAAAATCAGCGGCGCGGCAGGAGAGGGAATCAAGGTCAGCGCTCTGATCTTTTTAAAAACCTGCTTTAAACAAGGCCTGTATGTTCATGGTTACACTGAATACCCCTCCTTAATCCGCGGCGGCTTAAACACTTTCCAGATTTGCGCCGCTATTCAACCAATCTTAGCCCCGGAAACAAAATTTGATCTGGAAATTTCCTTAAACGATTCGTCTTTGGGAAAACCAAAAAATATTTTTGCCGTCGGGCTTTCCTGTGCCAAATTAGGTTTAAAATTAGCCATTTTACAAACTGTAATTAAAGAAACTTTTGTCAAAAAAACTGCCGCTGTTATTAACCAAAATCTGGCTGCTGCTGAAAAAGGATATCAGTCCTGCCAAAATCCGGCTAAACCGATTAACCAGCCGCCTTTAAAAAACCAAATTTTAGTCACCGGAAATGACGCGATCAGCTTAGGGGCTATTGCCGGCGGCATGAAATTTTTTACTGCTTACCCCATGACCCCGGCTACCTCCATTCTTCACTTTTTGGCCGCTAAAGCTAAAGCGGCTCAGATCGTCGTCCGCCACGGCGAAGATGAAATCGGCGTTATTAATATGGCCTTGGGTGCTTCTTTTGCCGGTGTTAGAAGTATGGTGGCTACTTCCGGCGGTGGTTTTTCTTTAATGAATGAAGCGCTTGGTCTGGCCGGAGTTACGGAAACGCCGCTGGTCATCGTTAACGCCATGCGGCCCGGCCCGGCCACCGGAATGCCCACCTGGACCGGCCAAGGCGATCTCTTGTTTGCTATTCATGCTTCCCAGGATGAATTTCCCCGCATCGTCCTTACCCCGGGCGATCCGGAAGAAGCTTTTATTTTAACCAAGAAAGCCCAAAATCTGGCGGAAAAATACCAGCTGCCGGTCATTATTTTAACTGATAAGTATCTGGGAGAATCTTACTTTACTTTTAATAAACCTAAGGTTAAACAAACCAATCAGCGTTTTGGTTTTAGCCGCCTCCAAAACCCGGACTCCGCTATTCCTTTCCCAAGATACGCCGACTCTGCCATTGGTGTTTCCTTAAGAACTATTCCCGGCCAGCTTGGCGGCGTCCATTTAGCCAACAGTTATGAACATGATCAATATGGTTATGCTACTGAAAACTCCGGCGAACGGACTAAGCAAGTTAATAAGCGCGCCAGAAAAATTTCCGCCATCCTCAATGATCCTGAATTAACCAAACCGATTCTTTACGGTCCTAAGTCCGTCTCCACCACTATCATTTCCTGGGGTTCCAACAAAGGCAGTATTTTAACCGCTTTGCCATCACTTCCCAACACTAACTTTCTTCATTTCCCCTGGGTTTGGCCCTTTCCCAAACAAGAGTTTCTCAGTCTCATCAAAAACTCAACCAAGTTAATTACGCTCGAATGCAACTCCACCGGCCAACTTAACCAACTAATCAGCCAGGTTACCGGTATTCAAATTAAAAATCAAATTTTAAAATATGACGGACGGCCGTTTTTTCCTGATGAAATCATTAATCATGTAAAGCAAATATGACAAAGCGAACGACTAAAATAAACCCTACCTGGTGTCCCGGCTGCGGCAACTTTGGCATTCTCGGCGCCCTTAAACTCGCCCTGGACCAGCTCAATATTTTACCACATCAGCTGGCCTGTGTTTATGACATCGGCTGTTCCGGCAACATGGCTGATTTTACTTATGCCTATGGCTTCCACAGCCTCCATGGCCGGGCCCTGCCGGTCGCCGCCGGCATTAAACTGGCCAATCCTAAAATTCCGGTCATTGCCATTATCGGCGACGGCGGCTGTTTTGGCGAAGGCCTGGGCCATTTTATTTCCCTGGCGCGGGGCAACCATGACATTGTTGTCTTAAACCACAACAACTATCGCTACAGCTTGACTACCGGCCAAATGTCTCCCACCACCAAAAAGGGGACTGTTACCCCCAGCACCCCCGCCGGTTCAATTGAAGAAGCTTTTAATCCGCTGGCCAACGCCATTATTAATCACGCTACCTTTGCCGCCCGCGGCTTTAGCGGCAACATTCCTCACTTATCTGCCTTAATTGTCAGCGCCATTAAACACCCTGGCTTCTCCTTTATCGACATTCTCCAGCCCTGCGTCACTTATAACAAAACCATGTCTTATGATTGGTTTAGAAACCGCCTTTACCAGCTTGAGCAAACCGAGCATGATCCTGCCAATAAAACCGCAGCTTTGCAAAAAGCCTTAGAAATCGACCGTCTGCCAATTGGAATTTTCTACCAAGCTAACAAACCCACTTACCACGAACAAGTTTTACCGCCAATCTCCACCACTTTAGCCGAAGCTGATATTTCCTCCCTTAATTTGCCGAGTTGAACTTTCTGATTACCCCGACTACTTTGCCTTGGACTTTGACATTAGTGGCGTAAATCGGGCTCATATTGGAATTCGCCGGTTCCAACCTGATCCGGGTCGCTTCTTTAAAAAACCGCTTTAAGGTCGCCAGTCCATTTTCCAATAACGCCACCACAATATCGCCGTTAACCGCTTCCTGTTCTTCTTCCACCACCACATAATCGCCGTCCAAAATGCCTTCGTCAATCATTGATTCGCCTTTGACCTGGAGCACGAACGAACGTTTTTTCCCGCTGACCATCTGCGGCGAAACGCTGAAGCTGGCATTCGGATCAGTGTACGGCTCAATCGGTTTGCCGGCCGCAATGTAACCCAAAATCGGCAAAGTTAAACCGGCGCTGTCATCTGAATACCGAGGATCGGCAATCTCCAAACCCCGCACCGCTCCTTCATATTTTTTCAACACTCCTTTCCTGACTAAAGTGGCAATATGTTCATGCACTGTTGCCAAAGAAGACAGGCTCATCGAAGTGGCAATTTCCTGTAAAGTCGGGGAGTGCCCGTGCGATTGAATATATTGACTGACAAAATCGATTAATTGTTTTTGGCGTTTATAAAGTGTTACGGGCATAAAAATCCTTTCTCCCCACTTCGTATCATCTTAGCCCGAACAAAAACCGCATGTCAAGTACATGTTACAATAAAAACATGCTTAAACGCTTAATCCTGATTTTATTTTTATTATTTCTCTTACCTGGCCGGATTCTGGCCCAGGCAGAATTTGTGACCGATTACACCGTTGATTATACTGTTAAAAGCAACGGCCTCACCCATGCGAAATTAAGCATTTCCCTTACCAATCAACTGTCCAATATCTATGCCAAAGAATTTACCTTATCCATCGGCTCCACTAAGCTGACCAATATTATTATTTACAATTCTGCCGGCACCTTGGAACCCAACATTGTTCAAGGCGACAAAACTACCAACATTACCGTCCCTTTTAAAGATAAAGTTTTAGGTAAAGATAAAGCTCAAACCTTCACCCTGGAATTCGACTCGGCTGACTTTAGCCATCGCTTGGGATCGGTTTGGGAAATTTCTATCCCCCGTTTGTCCAAAACCGACAACTTAAGAAGTTATCAGCTGTCTTTAATTATTCCCAACAGTTTTGGCCGGCCGGCCACAATTACCCCCGTCCCAACCAGTATCACCCCGATTGACAGCACGACGGTTTACCGTTTTAAACCGGAAGATTTATTTCAAAAGGGGATTGCCGCCACCTTCGGCCAGATCCAGCACTTTGATTTTAAAATTCTTTACCACTTGAATAATGCCAATCTTTATCCGATTAAAACCGAGATCGCCTTGCCTCCGGACACTCCTTTTCAAACAATCATTTATCAAACCATAAACCCTCCGCCGGAAACCATCACTCTAGATCCTGACGGCAACTGGCTGGCCCAATACCCGCTGGCCGCCAAACAAAGTTTAGATATTATTGCCACCGGTTCAGCCGAAATTAATCTTCAGCCCAAAACCGACTTTCCCCAGGAAACTTTGAACTCCGCGGTTAATTATTTTTCCCCGCAAAAATATTGGGAAAGTACTAACCCTAAAATTATCAAGCTGGCTTCAGAGCTGGGAACCCCGCAAAAAATCTATCAGTATGTGGTCGACAACTTAATCTATGACTACGGCCGTTTATCGGAAAATACTACCCGGTTTGGCGCTGCCAATGCTTTGGATAATCCCACTTCCGCTGTCTGTATGGAGTTTACCGACCTGTTTATTGCCTTGGCCCGGGCCAGTCAAATTCCTGCCCGCTCAGTTAATGGTTTTGCTTACACCACCAACTCCAGTCTCCGGCCTTTAAGCTTAAAAAAAGATGTTTTACACGCCTGGCCTGAATACTTTGACCCGGATAAAAACTTATGGATTCCTATCGATCCCACCTGGGGCAATACCACCGGCGGTGTTGACTTTTTTAACCAAAATGATTTAAACCACTTTGCCTTTGTCTTTCAGGGCCAGGACAGCCAGTATCCCATCCCGGCCGGCGCCTATAAAACCGATGACCAGCAAACAAAAGATGTCGAAGTTAGTTTTGGCCGGCCCTTGTCTCATCTGCCTCAGACCAGCTTAATCATTGATCTCCCGGATAAATTTTTGGCCGGAGTCCCTTTAAAAGGCAGTCTGATTTTAAAAAACATTGGCAATATTGCCTTATACAACCAAACAGTCAGGCTTTCTGCCGCTAAAATGAAATTAACTCAGGACCAATGGACCATTGCTTTTCTAGCGCCGTTTAGCCAAGTATCCCTACCCTTAGAAATTCCTCCCACCGGCTGGAACCAGACCTTTACCGACTATCTGCAGGCCGAATCTGAACTGTCCTCCACCCAGCATTCTTTAATTATCACTCCTGCTTACCGTTTGATTGTCACCAATCCGAAATTTAAATTTTATCTTATTTTAGCCGGCTCAATCATCGTTCTGTTGATTGTGTTAAAATTAATTTATGAAAGATTTCTTGCGCCAAAGCCTCATTAACAGTTTTAGCCTTTACCTGGTTGCCTCGATCTTTCCCGGCTTAACCATTCCGCCGCTGGTCTTTAACTTAATCTGGGCCGGAATTATCTTTACTCTTGTCAATCGCTTGGTTAAACCGGTCATTAAACTCATTCTTTTGCCGATTAACTTAATCACTTTAGGTCTTTTTGGCTGGCTGGCCAATGTCTTAGTCCTCTTGATTGCTACCCGCTTGGTCGATTCCTTAACCATCGCTGGTTTTGTTTCTCAATCTTTCACTTATTCCGGCTTTTCTGTTCCCAGTTTAACTTTTTCTCCCTTTGTTGTCTTGATTATTGCCTCCTTTCTCTTGAGCTTAACCTTTAGGGGTATAATGGCTTTATGCTCTTAACCGCAATTCAAATCATTATCAGCCTTATTTTAATCGGTTTAATTTTACTTCAGGCCAAAGGTACCGGTTTAGGCTCAACTTTTGGCGGCCAGTCTCAAGCTTATCATTCTAAAAGGGGAGTGGAAAAAGTAGTTTTTTATAGCACGATTATTGCCGGGGTTCTTTTTGTGATCATCTCGCTGTTAAACTTTCGCCTATGATTCTGACCAGGCCTTTTCGCAAACCTTTCTGGATCTTGAAATCCTTTGGCAAAAAACACCAAAGGCTCATCTTATTAGCGTCCTTTTTCGGAGCTATTCTCTTTGTCTTTATTAAAAATCTCCTGCCGCTTTTGCCCCAGATAAAAGCCAGTACCCGGATCGGCCTGGTCGGCCAATACACCCTGAATACTTTACCGCTTTCCGTCAGCCAAAACATCAGCCGCGGCTTAACCAAAATCGATCAAGCCGGACAGGTTATCCCTGATCTGGCCCAAAGCTGGGAAATTTCCGAAGACGAAACTCTTTACCGGATAAATCTTAAAAAAGACATTTTCTGGTCTGACAACACCCCGATTAAAGCTAAAGATTTAGGCTTTTCCATTCCCGATGTCCAATTTAAACCTCTTGACGATTACACTTTAAGCTTTCAGCTCAAAGAGTCTTATGCCCCGTTTTTATCTCTTTTAGCCCGGCCGGTTTTTTCAAAAAACAACCAGGGCGCTGGCAAATTCATGATCAAATCTTTAAAATATTCCGGCCAATATTTAAAATCAATTGAGCTGGTTAACTTTAAAGAAAATCTTTATTACCGTTTTTACCCTTCCCACGAAGCCGCCTGGCTTGGCTTTAAACTGGGTGAAGTTGATCAACTGCAGAACTTGTTGATCAACCCTTTA
>CAZDQA010000003.1:37479-38995 GCA_964507605.1 uncultured Pseudomonadales bacterium
AGGTTAGACACCAGCCAATCTTTTTTAAGCTTAGCTGAATCAATCGCCGCTTCTTGGGAAAAAGTCTTAAATATTAAAACCAAGGTGAAAATCGTTAACAGCATTGATCCGGACTTTCAAGCGCTTTTAGTCGCCCAGGAGATTCCGCTGGATCCTGACCAGCACGCTCTCTGGCATTCCACCCGGAATACCAATATTACCCATTACTCTGATTTAAAAATTGACAAGCTTTTAGAAGACGGCCGTAAAATCTCCGATTTAGCCAAGCGTAAAGAAATCTATCAGGATTTTCAACGTTTTTTGCTCGAAGACAGTCCGGCAATCTTCCTCTCTTACCCCACCACTTATACCATTTCCCGGAAATAACCTTTAATTTGCTATAATTAGTCTCAGGCACTCGTGGCTCAAAGGATAGAGCGCTTCGCTTCGGACGAAGAGGCTGGGGGTTCAAGTCCCTCCGAGTGCACTTTTCTTTATGCCCACACTTTCCCGAACTGACCAAATTAAAAAAGTCTTGGCGGACTTACATCAGCCTGGTTTCCGTTTGCAACAAATTCTCCAAGGGATTTATCACGAAAATATCTTAAGCTACGAAAAAATGACCAATCTGCCGCTGATCTTGCGCCGAACTCTCAAGCAAAAGTTAGGGGAAGTTTTAACCTTAAAAGTAATTAAAACTTCTGACGGCGCAGTGGCTAAAAAAATTCTTTTTGCCACCCGGGATAACGCCAGAATTGAATCAGTCATCACCAAAAAAAATCCGTTTGTCTGCGTTTCTTCTGAGTCCGGCTGCAACTTAGGCTGTAAGTTTTGTTCCACCGCTACCATGGGTTTAATCAAAAATTTAACCGTCGATGAAATAACTGACCAGGTTTTGTACTTTAAAGTTCATGACCAATTTAAGGGTCACATCACTTTTATGGGCATGGGCGAACCGCTGATGAATCCTGAAAATGTCTTTCAGGCCATCACTATCTTTACTGACAAAAATTGTTTTGGTTATAGCGATCGGAAAATCAGTTTGTCCACCGTCGGCATTATTCCGGAGATTAGATACTTAACCACTAAGTTTCCGCAAATTAATCTGGCTTTTTCCCTCCACTCTCCCTTTGACGACCAGCGCTCGGAGTTAATGCCGGTCAACAAACTATATCCTTTAAAACAAGTTATGGCCGAATTAACTCAGCATCTCCAACTCACCAAGCGGAAAATTTTTATTGCCTATTTATTGCTCAATAACGTTAATGATACACCTGACCACGCCCAAGCCTTAGTTAAATTAATTAAATCCCAAGGCAAGCTAAACTATCTTTATCATGTCAACCTTATTCAGTTCCATAGCTATAAGGAAAAATTTGAATTTACCCGCTCTTCCCCGGAAAAACTCCTGGCCTTCGGTCAAATTTTAACTGACCATCATGTCCACTTCACTATCCGGAAATCTTTTGGCGAAGACATCCAGGCCGCCTGCGGCCAACTTTGTGCTAAAATGGGTTAAATGGGCTCCGCCTTGAAC
>CAZDQA010000004.1:0-11627 GCA_964507605.1 uncultured Pseudomonadales bacterium
TTTATTGTCAAAGCCGTGGACAACAAATGGGGCAATAATCAGGTGCGCGATTTAATCAAACTGCCGGCATCAATTTTAACCAACACGGATATCTTGAAAAAAGAAAAAAACGAAGATGAACGCCGCTTATTTTATGTGGCATTAACCCGGGCGAAAAAGCAGGCGTATTTAACCCATTCTGAGCGTTATTTAACCGGCAATTATCTAAAAGAAGTCGTTCCATCCATGTTTTTAACCGAAATTCCTCAAAAATATCAGACAGTAATCGAACCCCGCTTGGCCAAAGAAGCGCAATCAGTCCTGCAGCAGTTTTTAGAGCCGCCTGTTCATGCCATCCCGACGATTGAAGAAAAAGCCTGGTTGACAACATTGGTCAGTGATTTTCGCACTTCTGCCACTGCCTTAAACACTTATTTAACCTGTCCGTATAAATTTAAATTAAACGTGCTGGTGCGGGTGCCGCGGGCCAAGGCCGATTATTTTGCTTTCGGCTCAGCTGTCCACAAAGCCCTGGAGCTATTTCACCGGGCTTTTATTAAAGAAGACAAATATCCCGCCAAGAACTATCTCTTGCATCAATTCGAAACAGCGTTAACAAAAGAAGCGCTTTTACCGTCATCTTACCAAGATCGCTTAAAACAAGGCCGGCAAATTTTAAGCGCTTACTATGATTATTACCACGACGAGTTTCGAAAACCATTATTTGTCGAGCGTTTTTTCGGCTACGGCTGGTCCAAGGTGTTTTTAGGTGATATTCCCTTAACCGGCAAGATCGACCGGATCGATTTAATTGACAAGGACGAAAAAACCGTGCGGGTGGTTGATTACAAAACCGGCTCTGCCAAAACCAGAAACCAGATTTTAGGCAAAACCAAAGAAGCCAACTTAGATTATTTCCGCCAGTTAGTGTTTTACAAGCTACTGGCCAGCTTAGATAAAAATTTCCCCTTAAAAGTTAAAGAAACCATGCTGGATTTTGTCGAGCCCAATAAAAAAACCAATAAGTTTAAACAGGAAAAGTTTTTAATTACTGACGACGAAGTCGACGATCTTAAAAAAACCATCCGTGATGTCATGAAACAAATCCGCTCTCTCAATTTCTCGCGCACTTCCGACTTCAGCCGTTGTCTTGATTGCGAGTACCTCCACCACTGTTGGCCGGAAGGCCTCCCTGCGGACCAAGAACAACTCCCGTTGCGACACTGACATTTAACGAGCCTTTTTTGCCCAACCGGGGGATCTCTAGAATCTCCGCCGCCGCTTTTAATACCTGCAAGGAACATCCTTGCAGTTCGTTTTTATCCTGCTCAATGGCAATTAATTTTAACTGCTTGTTCCGGCTAAACCGTATCAAATCTTGAGAGTTTTTTAAAAATTTAATTTCCAGATCTTTTTCTGCCTAAGTATCCGACCAATAAAATATTCTTTATCCCGAAAAAACTGGCCGTCTGGAAAATCGCCCCCACGTTATACAAACTGCGGATATTTTCCAAAGCTAAATACATAATCTCCATTTGCTAAAACTACCCCTATATTCTACCTCAATTCCCCCAAAACTTTTTTTAAACCGGGTAAAGCCAGACCAACGTTTATCATCAATTCCTTCAAAATCAAACAGTCTGCAACCTAATTTTTTAGCCAACTTAATTGCTTCCCAGGTTAATAAAGTGGGTATAAATTTCTTTCTTCCTTCCTGCGTGGCCGCATTGTGCGAATAATAAGCAACATTGTCATGAATAACTATTATTAACCCACCTTCCGGAGTTAATAACAAATAAGCTTTCTTTTTAAAGCAGTTAAACCAACTCTTTAATTGATTAAAGTTTAATCCCCAGAATCTTTGTTTTTTGCAGTTTTGCTTGTAAATGAGATAGAATTTTTTTGGTTGTTGATTTGTCAGTTTATCTCCGCGCCTAATCGAAATCTCTACTGAGAATTTCCTAAGATTATATCTGGTTTTATAATGCATCTCTTTTAATAGCTGTTTGGCGCTTTTTCTTAAATCCAGCCAAATGGTTTTACTCGGCAGCATCGGTGCTTTGTCCGGCTTAAACCCCAGCTTTTGATAATCGGTTTCATCGCCCCAAGCCGGCTCGATCTTAATTTGTATTGCCCGATATTTTTTTGCCGCCGCCAGATCAATCGGTGGTTTTTGCCTTTGGATTTTAATAAACGGCCAGGGGACTAGCGGCAGTTTTTTAATAAACATCTTGTTTTCCACTTGCCAGCCAATTGATCTCATCCACTGGGCATACTCCGGCGCTTGCCTTAAATCACTCATTTTTTCTCAAACACTGTTGCCAAACTATTAAATGCTTGGGCTAAACCACTTGGTATCTGATTTAAGCTCGTCTTTATTCTTAACATTTTCCACCTGGTTTCTTCCATGACTCGAAACAGTTTATATAAATTTGGCTGCAGTACCAGATCATAACTGCCGATAAACTCGATTAACTTCGCCCCATAACCTTGTTTAAACCTATGAAACCCGTACCAGGGGTCGTTTTTATCTGCGTCCGGCCCCAAAGCTCCCCACATGTCTAAATTAGTACACCCTAATTTTTTGCCCAATTTCACGATCTCCCACATTAAAAGATTCGGCGCCATGAGTTCTTTAAGTTCTCTGGTTGAAGCCCCATAAGGGTAATAGATTTTATTGTTGAAGATAAACACCATAAATACAGACAAGGTTTTGCCTTGATACTCAGCTCTGAGAATTTGGGCCATACCCGCCGGTTTTAACACTTGCCATAATTGTTCGAAATATTGCGGCGAATGGGCCAGAAACCCCTGCCGCTTAACCGTCTCTTCAAATAATAGTTTTATAAATAACTTAAAACTGTTATCGGAATTATCCACTATCACCCTTACCCCTTTTCTTTCTGCCAAGCCGATGTTATATCTGGTTTTATGATGCATGTTTTTTAACAGTTCTGCCTCAGTTGGCCGCAAGTCCAGCTCAAACGTATATTTCGTGAATAAAGGCCGGCCATATTGGCAACCCCTGTCTTTTAAAAACTTATCAATCTCCTGCCAGGCATTGCCTTTTTCTACATTCGGCTCCAGCTTAATATAAATGCAGTTATTTTCCTGGCCAATCTGCTTTAAAATCTTTAACTGGACTTCGTCCGGCATTGGTCCTTTAGGAAAATAACCGATTTTAAGGGAAGTTTTTGGTACGGAATGAATGGTTACCTGAATTGGCGTTACTAATTTTTTCCCTTCAAACACGCCTTTTTTGACCACTTGGACTCCGGTTAGTTTTCGAAACTCGCCCCAGTCATAAGCTTGCAGCGGATGTCTGGCTGCTTGGTTAAAAACTGATCTGTCAGCAGGAACAATCTCTCTAATAATCATTAATTGATTCTAGCAGACTTTCTTCAATATCGCCCAAAAAACGGCTTACCGCATTGTTGGCAATCGAACCGAAATATAGCCGTTTTCTGGAATAAGACAGGCACAAATTCTCCTTAGCCCGGGTCATACCCACATAACATAACCGCCTTTCTTCTTCCAATTCCTCCCGGTCCATCAACGACCTCGAATGGGGGAATAAGCCTTCTTCCATTCCCACCATAAACACATTTTTAAACTCCAACCCTTTGGACGCATGCAAGGTCATTAATGTGACGGCCTTTGTTTTTTCTTTAACCATGTCTCCTTGTTCTACTAAAGCCGCATTTTCCAAAAATTCCTCCAAATCCGGATATTCTTCCGCCACACTCATTAATTCTTTAATATTTTCCAAGCGAGCGATATCTTGTTCGTCTTTGGGGTCAAACCTGTCCAAATATTTTGTTTCTTCTAAAACTCCTTCTAATATTTCTCTGGTCGTTTGCCCTGACGGCGTCCGGTTGATGAATTTCTCTAACTGCCGCTTGCCGATTTTTTCCAGCCTTTTATAACTGACTTTATCTTTGGGATTAATTAAAAATCTTAAATATGCCAGACAATCTTTAATCTCCATGCGGCTATAAAACTTCACCCCCCCGACTAAAATATAAGGAATAGCGGCCTTGATTAAGGCCTCTTCAATAATCCTTGACTGCGCGTTGGTACGGTATAAAATCGCCGTATCTTGATAATCTAAGCCCGTCAAACTATTAACAATAAATTGCACTTCTTCTTTATCATCCGCCCCTTCAAACGTTTTAATTTTTGGCCCGTCCTGGTTTTTCGCCCACAGTTTTAAGATAGGATGCGAACTGTTTTTAGCAATCACTTGATTAGCCGCCGCTAAGATATTTTTAGTCGACCGGTAATTTTGTTCCATGGAAACGACTTCAATATCAGGAAAATCATTTTTTAAATTATTTAAATTGCGAAAATCTGCGCCGCGCCAACTGTAAATACTCTGACTGAAGTCCCCGACGGCCGTTAAATTCCGCCATTTTTTTGTCAAAAATTTGGTCAGCTGATACTGGGCTTTATTAGTATCCTGATACTCATCGATTAAAACCTGTAGATACTTTTCTTGGTATTTTTTGGCCACTGGTTCGCTGTTTTGCAACAGCTTCACTCCTAGCATTAATAAATCATCAAAGTCGAGCGCTTCATAGGTTCTTAATAACCGCTGATACTCCCGGTAAACCTTAGCGACGATTTCCGCGAAATTGCCTTTAATTAACTGGCTATATTCCCGCTGGTCAATTAACTCGTTTTTTGCTGCGGAAATACTTGCCTTGATCACCCTGGGTTTATAAATTTGGCTGTCAATTTCTAAATTCTTCATTGCCTGTTTAATCGTCGTTAACGAATCATCCTCATCATAAATTGCAAACTGTTTGTTGATCCCGATTGCCTGGCCGTCGATTCTTAGAATTCTGGCGCAAAAGGCATGAAAAGTTCCCATCCAGGGCAACCGGGCGCTATCTTTGCCAATCAGTTTTTTAACTCTATCCTTCATCTCCCTCGCCGCCTTGTTGGTAAAAGTTACCAGCAGGATTCTGGTTGGATCTAAGCCTTTTTCTTTAATTAAATAAGCCGCCCGGTAAGTTAAGGCCCTGGTTTTGCCTGAGCCGGCGCCGGCTAAAATCAATAACGGCCCATCCCTATAAGTCACCGCTTGTTTTTGCTCCTTGTTTAAATCTTTCAGCCAGCCAATTGCCATGTTAGAATCATAACACCTTATGATTAAACTCAAACACCGGATTTATAAGTATTTATTATTCTTTCGTCCCTTAATCTACTTAATAGTTGTAGCCGCGGTCTTACTTTTACTGATATTTTTTATTCCTAAATTAGTTTCGGCTCTCAAAAGCGTTGCCTCTTTAATTAATCCGGATATTGCTACAGTAAATTCTTTCCGGGGCCGCACCAACATTTTACTTTTAGGCGTTGGCGGCGGGACTCATGCCGGCGCGGATTTAACCGACAGTATTATGCTTATTTCTGTTAACTTAAGTACGGCTGATACTGTTTTAATTTCTCTGCCGCGCGATATCTGGGTCGAGTCTTTGTCGGCAAAATTAAATACCGCCTATCATTTTGGCGAAGCCCAGCAGCCCGGCGGCGGCTTAATCTTAACCAAAGCCGCTGTTTCGGAAATTATTAATCAGCCGGTTCATTATGCCGCCCTGCTTGATTTTTCCGGTTTTGAAACTGCCATTGATATCGTTGGCGGCTTAGACCTTAATGTGCCTCATGGGTTTATTGACAAAAAATATCCCATTCCCGGCCAAGAAACTGCCGTGGTTGAATCTGACCGCTACGAAGTCTTGCAATTTTATCCCGGATTGCAGCACATGGATGGTCCGACGGCCTTAAAATATGTCCGCTCGCGCTACGCCGAAGGCGAAGAAGGAACTGATTATGCCCGCGCTCAGCGTCAGCAGTTAGTCCTGCTTGCCTTTAAAGATAAAATTTTGTCAACTCACATTCTGTTTAATCCGTCCAAGCTTAAAGCCCTGATTAAAACTTTTAAAACCGCGGTTAAAACTGATTTGCGCCCAAACACTTACCCCGACCTCATTAAATTGGCTTTAAGAATTAAATCTTCCGGCCTAAGGACAGGGATTATCGACCAGGGGAGTAGCAACGAAGAAATTCCACCCTTGTTGTATAATCCGCCCATTAATCTTTACGGCCAATGGGTTTTATTACCAATTAACCATAACTGGCAGGCTGTTTATGATCACGTGGCCGAAATTCTCTACCAAAATCAGTAAGCTAATTCTAGTTATCAGCACCATTTTAGTTTTGTTTGTTCTTTACCGCCAGGCCTTTAATCCTTTATGGCGTGGACACCTGGAAATCGACACCTGGAACTATTTTCTTAAAGTTGAAGATTTTCTTAAAACCAAATCTTTATTTACCACCATTGGCAATGAAATTTTGCCGGTCACCACTCTCTTTTTGCTCATTCCGAGCTTTTTTGTCAGTCGACTTCCATTCAATTATTCTGCCTACCTCCCAGCGTTTTTCATCCTGATTATTGTCGTTTTAGTCTATCATATTTTTTTGGCCGCCAAATACGGTTCAATTAACCAAGCCATTCTTTTTTCATTACTAATGCTCTTTTTCGGCCCGATTCTTTTATTTCGTTTTGATGCCCTCGCCGCTCTATTGGTGGTTCTAAGTCTGATTTTTTTTCAGCAAAAGAAATTTTTATTCTCCGCCTTATTCTTAGGATTAGTCACCTCGATTAAAATTTATCCGCTTATTTTTTTGCCTTATTTAATGCTGCTTTTATTAATTAAGCGTCAGGCAAAACTAACTGTCGCTTATCTTATCAGTTTTGGAGGAGGGTTAATTTTGCCGGTTTTAGTTTTTTTCTTTCTCGGCGGCCAATTTAGTCAAATTATTGAAGGTTTAAGCTTTCACGCCCTCAAGCCGGTGAGTATTGAAAGTTTATCCGGTTCTTTAATGACGCTTTTTGCTGTTTTAACTAAAAATCAACCGCCGCCGCTTCTTGGCGGTTGGGGAGTTTGGGGCATTTCCGCGCCGCTGAATTTTTTTAATAAATTTTGGCTTCTTCCGATTTTTATTTTTTATTTAGTTTTAATCAAAAACAAACAATATTTAAATAAAATTAATTTCGGAATTATTTTTTGTCTGATGTTGCTATTCCTGGTTTTTTCTAAGAATCTTCACGCGCAATACATCTGGTGGTTTTTATCTCTTTTCCCGTTTATTAAATTCCGGTCTGCCCATAAACTCAAATATCTATTTATGATTATTTTACTGATCTTTATCAGCATTTTTAACCAATTGGTTTATCCGCTGTTTTACACCCAATTTCTTGAAGATTTCTACCAGCACAATTGTCAATATGCCGTCTTTTATGCGCTTCTATTAAGAAACTGGCTCATCGTGACCCTTTTAATTCTCAGCCTAAAATATGAGTTTAAAAAATAAAGCTTTTAATCTAAAAACACTTATCGTTCTGGTTTTTATTCTGCGATTGTTTCTTTCCTTGCTGCCGCCCATGGAAATTGATCATGGTTGCTGGCGTGCTTGGAGCGCCAGAATGGTTGCTCTTGGGCCGGCTAAATTCTACTCGTCAGAAGTTTTTACTGCCAACCCGCCCGGCTTTCTCTATGTTTTCTGGCTGCTTGGCGAAATAAAAAACAGTCTTCTTCCCAAATTATCTTTTTTCTCTTCAGGCTATGACTTTATGCTTAAATTGCCTAATAATATTGCTGATCTGGCCGCCGGAGTGCTGATTTACTTAATTATCAAGAAAAGAAAAGGGAATAAATTAGCCAAACTAGGTTTTTTGCTTTATACCCTAAATCCAGCCATCTGGTTTAACTCTTCAGTTTTTGGCCAATTTGACGGCTCAGGGGCTTTTTTTGGGCTCCTGACAGCCTACCTGCTTTTAGAAAGAAAGAAGATACTTTTAGCTACAGTTGCTTTTGCCCTTGCCTGGGCCATTAAGCCGCAAGCCATTGCTTTAGCTCCGGCCTTAGGCTTGATAACTTTATTTAAATTTAAACCTCGCCACTGGTTTAAAGCGGCTTTAGTCTTTATCTTCACCACCCTATTTATTTATTGGCCGTTTTTCCCTCATAATCCGCTTTCCGGAGTGATTTATGTTTTTCAGCAAATGACTCCTCTTTACTCTTGTACCACCTGCTTTACTTTTAATTTTTGGGGACTTTTTGGCAACTGGCGCGGCGATACGGCCTTATTTTTAAGCCTGCCCTTTTTATATTGGGGCATAATTCTTTTTGGCCTCAGCCTGAGCTTGCTTTTCCGCTTTAAACAGACCAATCATTATCTTTTTATTGCTTTGTCGGTTTTGTCGTTTAATATGTTGATGACCAGAATGCACGAACGCTATGTTCTGCCGTTTTTTGCTTTTTTTCTCATCGCCGCAATCTTGCTTAAATCAAAACCATTATTGATGACATATATATTTTTCTCGCTATTTAATACGCTTAATGTTTATTATTCTTATGCTTACTACAATACTAATTTTCATTTAACGCCCGCCTTAATTATTTGGCTAAATCAACACTTTCAATTTCTGTCTTTAATTGGTTTGACCACATTTATATTTCTGCTATTGTTATCTATGGGATTTTCTTCAATTACTGCTTTTATAAAAAAAATCGTTCGTCGGCTTTATCCTCACAAATTTATTATTTTATTAATAATTATTACTTGTTTTTTTCGTTTCTTTCGTCTTTCACATCCGTCAGCCTATGTTTTTGACGAGGTTTACCATACTTTCACCGCTCAGGAAATGGCTAAAGGGAACCCGCAGGCTTGGGAATGGTGGGTCACTCCGCCGCCGGGGGTGGCCTATGAATGGACCCATCCGCCCTTAGCTAAACTGGCTATGGCCGGATCAATCAAGTTGCTGGGCGATAGTAGTTTTGCCTGGCGTTTTCCCAGTGCGGTTTTCGGCACTTTGTCAGTCGCCGCGGTTTATTTTTTAGGCAAAAAATTATTTAAAAATAAGCTTACTGCACTGTTGGCGGCCGGGATTTTCAGTTTGGACGGCCTGCAATTAACCATGTCCCGGGTCGGCATGGCCGACAGTCTCTTAACTCTATTGACACTTCTGGCCTGTTTGTTTTTTTATCAGTCAAAATTCCGCTTAACCGGAATTTTTCTGGGATTGGCCTTGGCTACCAAATGGTCAGCTGCTTTGCTGTATCCGATCTTTGGCCTGTTTTTATTGCCGCAATTAATTAAAAATCCCCAAAAAATTAAATTTTTATTGCGGCTGGTTTATAGTTTTTTAATTATTCCGCTGGAAATTTATTTTTTAACCTTTATCCCTTTCTTTAATACCGGTCATGCTTTGTCTCAATGGTGGGAACTGCAAAGACAAATGTATTATTATCATTCTCACTTAAACGCGACTCACCAATATCAATCAATGGCCTGGCAGTGGCCGCTTCTTATCCGGCCGGTCTGGTTTTATGTGGAATATCTTAAAAATTCTGTAGCCAATATTTATAACCTCGGCAACCCGGCAATATTCTGGGGCGGGCTGGTAGCTTTATTTTTCAGCCGTAATTTTTATCTTTTAATCTTTTACTTTCTTCTTTTTTCCCCGTTTATCTTTTCTCCCCGGATTATGTTTTTACACCACTATCTGCCTGCTTTGCCGTTTTTGTGTTTGATTATTGCCCAAGTGCTTATTAAGCACAAAAAGCTAAGCGTTATTTATCTTTGCTTGACCGTTGTGGTTTTCCTGTTTTTTTATCCCCTTAACACCGCCATTCCTCTGCCAACGAATTTAGTAAAATATTGGTTTTGGTTGCCCACTTGGAGATAAATTATGAAACCGTTTCTCCAGCTGTCAATCTTTTTTCCTGCTTATAACGAAGCTTTTATTATCAAAGAAACCCTGATTCAAGCCAACCGGGTGATTAAAACAATAGCCGAAACTTACGAAATAATTGTGGTAGACGATGGTTCAACTGATAAAACAGCCGTAATTGTGAAACAAATGATGCGGGTTAATAAAGAGATTAGGCTGGTTTCCCACCGGAAAAATTTAGGCTATGGCGCGGCGATAAAATCCGGCCTTGCGGCTGTACGTTATTCATGGGTGATTGCTTGTGATTCTGACGGCCAATTTGATTTACGCGAAATAAAAAAATTTATTCCCTTTACGAAAGATTATGATTTAATTATCGGTTACCGCCTTAAGAGAATCGATAGCCGTTACCGCCGTTTTATGGCTTTTATCTTGCGGCTGGTTAATTTTATTTTATTTAAGCTTAACTTAAAGGACGTCGATTGTGGTTTTAAACTAATTAGGCGGTCGGTGATTAAAGCCGTTGGTCAATTGACTACCGCCAGCGCCATTACCGTAACCGAATTTATTGCTAGGGCTGTTCGATTAGGATATCGAGTTAAAGAGGTCGGCGTCAGCCATCATAGCCGCTCCGGTGGCCAACAGACCGGTGGAAAACCTTCTGTGGTTATTAAAGGAGCGAAAGAAGCAATTAGGCTTTGGCTAAAACAGTATTCCTAAAAGTATCATCACTATTCCGGCCACCACTCCTAAAATTGCCGGCCCGGCAAAACCCGCTTCCGGTAATTCCGGTTGTCCGCCTTTAGTTTGAGCAATTAACGACGGGCTGGGTGAAGCATAAGTAATGACCGTCGTAGTTGACGGTGAAGGCGAAGCTAAAGCTCCCGGACAAGCACAGTCAGTCTCGCTGGTACAGCTAGGATTAACACACCGCTTATCTCCGCCTACAGTCATACACCTTAGGTTGGTTCTGCATTCAGTATCATTGTCACAGGTATCAAAACAGGCAGTTGGCTCCGGTGAAGATGATGGTGATGGCGACGGCGAAGGACTCGGACTGACTGAAGGTGACGGTGACGGACTGGGTGACGGCGAAGCTGCCACAGTAAAACTTAACTCACAGACATTCTCTGGCACTACTTGTTGCACCGGCGGTAGCTGGGGAGAAGCTGTTGGTTTGGGTTTAGGGCTCGGTAAAGGCACAGCCGGTTTTTTCAACTGCAGGAACAAAATCACTGCCGTCACCAGCAGGATGACCGTAAAGCCGATCAATCCCCACAATAACCATTTATTATCTTTTTTCATATTAATTTGCCTGCCCCCAGGTGGTACAGCTTGTTGCCGATTGGTCGGTGCAAACTTTACACTGCACGATCCAGTTGCCTGATTGAGCTATGGTCATACTGTAATTAGCTTTATGGGTAATTAAGTCAACGGGAACTTCGATGGGCGGATTAGTATTATCCCAGGTTGTTCCGCCATTAGTTGAGTACCTGAAATAGGCTGTTGGGTTGGTCGAAGTAAAAGTAGCTTCGCAGGTGAAAATGACGGTTTGGGTTAAAGCCGGAGCCGGACTAGCGGTTAAATCTACGCAGGATACAGTCGGCGTATAGTGCCACCAAAGATCAGCATATCCGTCTGCCGGATAATTGCCTGCCGGACAGTCAAAAGTTACTGAAGAACCGGGAGTGGCTGAACCAGTATGACAAGTAGTACTATTTATACAAAGTGTGTAGCCTACAGTATAACCGCCTGGAGTACTGACTGAAACAGTTTTACTTCCTGGAGGCTCATTAGAGAAATAATATGGATTAGCAGTTCTAGTTCCATCCCCCGCAAGCGTCACTATCTGCCTAGCGGCGGGTTCAATCTTTTGATTACCTGGCATGATAACCTTATAGCCTTGAAT
>CAZDQA010000004.1:11727-22938 GCA_964507605.1 uncultured Pseudomonadales bacterium
TCCACCGGGCGCTGTTGTTCCCGTAGCAGGTCACCCCCTAAAACTAAGCCGCCGATCAATAAAGCCATGACTAAAGTTCCCACTGCCAATTTTGGCAAAAACTTTTTCGCTTTTTTCACTGTTGGATTTGGGGGCGGCTGGATAATCGGCTCTTCTTTTATTGGTTCCGGAGGCGGCGGGGGAGGAGGAACCGGCGGCACTGGTGGCGGAGTTAGTGGTGGTGGCGGGGTGATTGGTGGCTGCAGGCCGGGATTGTCCATATATTAGTTATACTATATTTTTAATTTTCAAGCCACCAACAAGTAACCCTAATCCGGTCAACAGCATTATTAAAGTTAGTTCAAATGTCCCTGGTTCTGGTATGCCTGAATCAGTTGCCGGCATTTTAGTCCTTGCCGCATCCGTGGCAATTTCTCCTGATGGTGTCGCCGTGATCGCCGGCACATCCGTGCTCCCGGCTGCGGCAATCACAAAATTCCTGGTTAAACTTTGTTCTTCGCCATTGGTGTCAATATAGTTAATGGCCACCGAATGTTCTCCCGGTGTCAAACCTTGCGGCGGCGTAAACTCCCAGTTGCCGTCTTCATCGATGGTCACCGATCCGGTGTAAGTTTCTTCTGAATTGATTTCAATTGCCAAAACCGTTCCCGCCGGCCCGCTGCCGATAAAAGCCGGCTGGGTGGCATTAATTACTTCTCCTTCAAATGAAGGATTTTCCAGGGTGACCTCGCCGCTTCCGGTGGCCACTTGGGCAATCGATGGATTTAATGCCGAAAACCCGCTTTTGGTTTCTCCGCTGGGGCTGGCAATTAACTGGTCGACAGCCGGAGCTTCTGCTATGGCTTGCACTCGGAAATCATACGATTTGCCTAAACTGATCTCCGGCACCGGATTATCATTAGTCGTAGTGGTAATCGCTGAAGCTGTGCCCAGACTTCCGCCCTGGACCAAAAGATTAACAATAGTGGCTTGAGTGTCGTAAGTTAAATAACTGCCTAAATCTGCGGTTCTGGCTGTTGCTAAAGACAAGGCCCAGTTGCCGCTGTTTTTTGCTAAAGCTGATAAAGGCGCGCCATTGGCCACATTAATATAAATCACCACTCCTTCGGCCGACGAACCTGATTGTGTCAGCACAGTGCCGTAAATCGGATCGGCCGCAGGCGGACTGCCTAAAACAGCGCCTGTAGTCACTTCAAACGGCTTACCATTATTGTCAAACTGTTTACCGCCTGACTCGATTTTAAAATAGTACTTGGTCGTTGGCAGTAAATTTTTTAGCGTGACATGATGGACTTCTACGGCCGCCTCTCCTCCGGATAACTGGTCCCGGTCATCCAGGGCCTGCTGTTTTAATTCATTAACTTTTTCTCCCAGCTTAATTAACCCGGTAGTTTCCTTACCGGTGATCCAGGAAACAGTAAAGCCGGTATCCGCCACATTAGTGATTCTTACTTGTTCCGGTGTTACTTCCGCTGTTGTTTCCGGCTTAACCCCGCTTCTGGTTTTAACAAAAAATATTCCTGCGCCGATGGCCACTAATAATATCAACAGCCCCAGCGCTGTCGGGAAGTGAATTTTAGTTACCTTATGGTTATTTATCATAACGACTGAGCGCTGCTGGTTGCCGAACGGCTGGCTTCTGGCACCGCCAAAATTTCCGGGCTCGCCGGCTGCAAAATATTCCAATCAGCTTCCGGAACAACTTCCCGCTGCCTGATCTTTTCTATTGTGTCAAGGTCTAATGTGGGCGTCAAGGGTAAAAGCAGCTTGGTTACTTCGGGTTTGACTTGGCTGGAATTTAAGGTTCTATAAACCGTCATTCCAATCCAAACAATTACGGTTACCAAAGTTAAAATAGACAATCTAAAAAAGTCTTTTCCATACTTTTTTTGATACCGGTTGTCAATCATTTTACTCCTTTATTGGTAAATAAAACCCCACTAGCTTTAGGCTGGCAGTTAACTCACCGCCGCCTTGCAATTTTTGTTTATTGAAACTAACTTCCTTAATAGTAATCAATCTGTCAATATTGGTTAAATTCTGCAAGAAAGCCCTAATTTGTTGATAGCCGCCTTTAATGGTCAAATCCATTAATAACTCAGCTTGGTCTGATGAATCGGCTTGGCCCACCAGGGTAAACTTTCCGAAGCTGCCGGTATTTATCGTTAGCCCTTGCTGATTAGCCAACCATTCAATCTGCCAGGCCAGCTTTTCCAGCTCTTCTTTTTCCGGCAGCACTTGATTGATTAACTTTAAATCATTTATCACTTTGGCATAATTAGTTTCCGCAGTTATTAATCCAGCCACTTTTTTAGTCATCTTCGCTTCTACTTCTTGCTGGTCGGCAATCTCTTTTTTTAACCCGGCAATGGTTTTAAAAGTTGGCAAGATGGCCATGCTTAAGAAAAAGGCCACCGTAAAAATAGTTAAAGTAATCAATCCGGAAATTTTGGTTTTTGGCTGCTGGCCCCAAACCCTTATCTGTTGATAGTATCGGTCGTAATTTCTCATTTTTGTTTAAAACTTAAACTCATTCTAAAAATAATCGCCTGTTCTTTTTCTGTGCCCGAACTGACATTTTCTAACCTAACATCGCTAAACCCTTGGCTCGTTTGCGCTTGGGTCAGTAGGGTTGCCAACCCCGCTTCTGATAAAACCCTTCCTTGTAAAGATATCTCCTTTTGATTAATAGTAATCGAATCATAGGCTGCGTCAGTCGGCGTTATCTGGCTAATTTTGTCCAGCACCTCATCGATCTTTACCGATGCCTCATCTGTTGTTTTGATTTTTTCAAGTTGACCCTGGACCCGTTTAAATTTAGCTTCCAAATCGCCGTAACTGCTGACAATTGCCTGTTTTTGTTTAATCTTTTCATTTAAGTCCGTTAACTGGCGATCTAACCCAAACCGGTATAAAAATGCGGAAATCACAATTAATTCTACAAACACGACCACATATCGTCCGACCGATAATGTCCAAGGAATGAGCTGTCCCAGTATTCCGGTTTCCCAGGGCTCTTTTGGTAATAAATTAATTTCTTTTTTGCGGGCAGCCATACTTAAGTTAAGTATATACTACTTAATTAGTTTCATTAATCTGGATTTTAATCTGGCCGCTTTATTTTTGTGAATTACTTTTTGTTTTGCTGCCTTATCCAAAGCTGAATAAGCCAGCTTCACTGCTTTGGCGGTTTTTTCTTTTCTGGCTTGCTTGACCGCTTGCCGCAAATTTTCCCGGTAAACCTTATTTACCATTGTTCTCTTCTTGTCTTGTTTTAACTTCTTAATCGCTGATTTAAGTATTGGCATAGTTTGGATTTTATATTTTTGTTATACTCGCGTCAAGATGATGAATCATTTATTTAAACCGCAAAAAGGGATTCTTTCCGCCGCCGGCGTTCTTATGGCCGCTGTTTTCTTCTCCAGAATTTTAGGTTTAGTCCGCGACCGTTTTTTAGCCGGCGCCTTTTTTGACACCACCACTTCCTGGCAGTTGGATGTTTATTTTGCGGCCTTTCGCTTACCGGACATGATCTTTCAGCTTTTAGTGGTGGGGGCCCTGTCCGCTGCTTTTATTCCGGTTTTTTCGCAATATTTGTTTAAAAAAAAATCTGAGGCTTGGCATATTGCCTCCAGCGTCATTACAGTTGGCCTGATTTTATTTTTATTGCTGGCTTCTTTGTTGGCAATTTTTAGCTTGCCCTTAAGCCGCTTGATTGCCCCCAGTTTCTCAATCGCCCAGCTACAGCTGATGTCCAACTTAACCCGGGTTTTAATTATTGCCCAAATTTTCTTTTTAGTCTCCAATTTTTTAACCGGTATTTTGCAATCGCATCACTATTTTTTAGTGCCTGCTTTAGCTCCGATTGCCTATAATTTAGGCATTATTTTCGGCATTGTTTTTTTAAGTCCGTTCTTTGGCATTTATGGTCCGGCTTTGGGAGTGATTATCGGCGCCTTTCTTCATTTTTTAGTCCAGGTGCCTTTAACCAAAAACATCGGCTTTAGCTTTAAACTATCACTGGATTTCCGCCATCCCGGAGTTCGCCGCATCGGCCGTTTGATGTTGCCGCGGGCGATTGCCTTGGCTGTTAGCCAGATCGAGTTAACCGTGGCTGTCTTTTTAGCCACCTCTTTATCTGCCGGCTCTTTGGCTATTTTCTATTTTGCCCAGCACTTAAACTCTTTGCCGGTTGGTTTGTTTGGCGCCACCATTGGTCAGGCCGCCTTGCCCAGCCTGGCCCAGAATTTTTCTCTATCGTCTTTTGCCAAATTCAAAAAACTGTTGACTACCTCATTAAATCAGGTTTTGTATCTTAGTCTGCCTGCAGGCATGATTTTATTAGTTTTACGTCTGCCTATTGTCCGTTTGGCTTTTGGGACTAAAAACTTTCCCTGGCAAGCCACCCTCTTAACCGGTCAGGCCGTCGCTCTGTTTGCCATTTCTGTTTTTGCCCAGGCCGCCATCCAAATTTTAGTCCGCGGTTTTTATGCCTTATCTAATACCCGTACCCCTTTATACCTGGCCGCTGTCGCCGTTTTCACCAACGTTGGTTTAAGTTTTCTTTTAGTTTATCGTTTCAATTTGGGGGTGTTGGGTTTGGCTTTAGCCATTTCTTTGGCCAGCTTTTTGCATGCCGGTCTGCTTTTATTCTTTTTATCCCGGCTCGTAGGCGGTTTTTCCCGCCCCAGCCTTTTAACCCCTTTTGTTAAAATGTCTTTAGCCACAATTTGTACTGGTTTTAGCCTTTGGATTCCTTTAAGATTACTCGATCGCTATATCTTAAACACCACTAAGACTCTGGATTTAATCATTTTAAGTATCATTACCGGCCTTATTGGCTTGAGTGTTTATCTGCTTTTATCTAAAATTTTAAAAATTAAAGAACTGGAAAGCTTTTTGGGCCTAATTAAACGCTTTACTCATTATGAATCCTTACCAATCAACTATTAGAAACTTTTGTGTTATCAGTCACATTGATCATGGCAAAACTACCTTAACCGACCGTTTTCTGGAATCAACCCACACTCTTTCTGAGTCCAAGTACAAAGAACGCTTGCTTGACTCTAACCCTATCGAACAAGAGCGGGGAATTACGATTAAACTCGCCCCCGTCCGTATGGCCTATACGCTGGGTGTTAATCGCTATACGCTGAATTTAATTGACACCCCCGGCCATGTTGATTTTTCTTACGAAGTCTCCCGCTCTTTGGCCGCCTGCGAAGGCGCCATTTTGCTGGTTGATGCTGCTCAGGGAATTCAAGCCCAGACCATGGCTAATGCTAACTTGGCTTTCGAAAACCATCTGGAATTAATTCCGGTAATTAATAAAATTGATTTGCCCAATCTTAATCTGGACAAGCTTAGTCAGCAAATGCAGGATACTTTTGGCTTCACCAAAAAAGAAATCCTTTTTGTTTCTGCTAAAACCGGCCAGCACGTAATTCAATTAATTGAAGCAGTGATTAATCGTTTACCCCCGCCCCCGGGCGATGACCAAGCCCCACTTCAGGCGTTAGTCTTTAACTCTTTTTATCATCCTCATCACGGCGTGATTGCTTACGTCCGCTTAGTCAACGGCCGGATTAATCATATTCAAAGCCTTAAGTTCTTTTCCAATCAGACTGTTTTTAAGCCGCTGAACTTGGGCTACTTTACTCCTGCGTTAAAACCAATTGATTCTTTGACTTGCGGCGAAGTTGGTTTTATTGCTACCGGTTTAAAAGACATCTCTCTTTGCCGGGTCGGCGATACAATCGTTTCTTCAGATGATGTGGCTGTCAAAACTCTCCCCGGATATCATGAACCCCAACCGGTTGTTTATATGGATTTTTATCCTTTGGAAAACAACGACTTCGTTAAATTAAAAACATCTTTAGAAAAATTCCGCTTAACCGACTCCAGTATTGTTTACTCTCCGGTCAGCTCCTCGGTATTAGGCAGTGGTTTTAAAATCGGTTTCCAGGGCTTGCTCCACGCCGAAATTGTTCAGGAGCGTCTGGAGCGCGAATTTGATTTAGAGTTGATTACCACCAGTCCTTCGGTGGAATATCAAATTGAACTCAAAAAAAAATCCCAACTGATTTCTGTTTTCAGTCCGACCGATTTTCCTGAGCCCTCTTTAATTAATCAAACAAAAGAACCCTTCATTAATTTAACTATTTTTAACCCCTTACAATATTTAGGCGGCATCATGGATTTATGCCGGGACCACCGGGCTAAATTAATCTCTCAGGAATTTTATGGCCAACAAGCCAAATTGAATTATTCTATGCCCTTGCAGGAGCTAATCAGCGGCTTCTTTGATCAATTAAAGTCTGTTTCTTCCGGTTTTGCCAGCTTAAACTGGCAGTTTGCCGGATTTGTACCAAGTGACATCGTCAAATTGGAAGTTTTACTTAACCGCCAAGTAATTGAACCCCTTTCAGCTTTGACCATCCGCCCCCAAGCGCAAAAACTTGCCTTAAAATTAGCCAAAAAATTAAAAGCCGCCTTGCCCCGCCAGCAATTTGAAGTGCCGATTCAGGTCGCCTTAGGCGGCCAGGTTTTAGCCAGAGAGACCTTAAAAGCCTACCGCAAAGATGTCACGGTTAAGCTTCACGCCGCCGATTTAAGCCGTAAAGCCAAACTTCTGGAAAAACAAAAGCGGGGCAAAAAAAGAATGAAGCAGTTTGGCCGGGTAACTCTGAATCAGGACACCTTTTTAGCCGTCATTCAATAATGCCCTTGACAGCTGTTTAGCAGTCGTGTTAGCATACTGCTAATATGAATCTTTCTGATCGCCAATCTCAAATATTAAAAGCAATTATTGATGAATTTACTGCCACTGCTGAACCGGTGGGCAGTATTACCTTGGAAAAGAAATATAACTTAGGCATCTCTCCGGCCACGATTAGAAACGAAATGATGGCTTTAACCAAATCCGGATTTTTAAAACAGCCTCATACTTCGGCCGGCCGGACCCCTTCTCCCATAGCCCTAAAATATTATGTTCGGGAATTGATTAAAGAAGAAGAACTGTCCGTGGCCGAAGAAGTGGCCGTTAAAGAAAAAGTTTGGGATCAACGTTTTCAGGCCGATAAGTTTTTAAATAGCTTGACCAAAGCCTTAGCCGATAAAACCAAAACTTTGGCAGTCGCCTGTACTTCTAGCGGTGACTTGTTTCATGCCGGAGAATCCCATATTCTGGACAACCCCGAGTTTTATGATATTGATGTAGCCCGCGCCGTTTTATCTTTAATTGACGAATTCAGCCGGATTAACTCCATTTTCACTAAAGCTTCCGGCGAAGAAGCAATTCATATTTTAGTTGGTGATGATTTTGACTCAGACCTATTTGATGCCTTAGGTATGGTTTTTGTTGACTTTACCTCTCCTAATCTTTCCGGTTCCTTAGGCGTCATCGGCCCTTCCCGTTTATCTTACCAAAGCATTGTCCCCACTGTCCGTTATTTTGGCAGTTTAATTAATCAAATATCCGGGAATTGGTAATCTTTATGAAAAAAGTTTCTAAAGTACAGGTTTTGGAAAACCAACTCAAACACACCCTGGCTGATTATCAAAATCTGCAAAAAAGAGTCGCCGGCGATCAACAAGACTTTATTAAATTTGCCAATGCTGATTTATTGACCAAGCTTTTACCGGTTTTGGACGACCTGGAAAAAACTCAGGAGCATCTGAAAAATGCCGGTTTGCAGTTAACAATTGATAAATTTAAATCAGTTTTACAAACAGAAGGTATCAGTGAAATTAAACTGTTAAACACTGTTTTTGACCCCAAGACCGCCGAGTGTGCCGAACTTGTTCCCGGAAAAAAAGATTATATTATAGAAATAGTTCAAACCGGCTATGCCCTTGCCAATCGGGTCTTAAGACCTGCTAGGGTAAAAGTCGGTAAAGGAGTTTAATATGTCTAAAATCATTGGTATCGATTTAGGTACTACCAATTCCGTTGTTGCCGTCATGGAAGGCGGCACTCCCAAAGTTATTCCCACCAGCGAAGGCCGGAACTTAATTCCTTCCGTGGTGGAGCCAATTAAAAATTTGGTCGGTGATATTGCCAAACGCCAGATGGTGCTTAACCCCGGCAATACGATTTATTCGATTAAACGTTTAATGGGCCGGAAATTTTCCGACGCTGAGACTAAGAAATCTCAGGATATGGTGTCTTATAAAATTGCGGCCGGAAAAGACAATTTAGCCGTGGTGGAAGTTGATGGCAAAAAATATACGCCTCAGGAAATTTCTGCTAAAATCCTGCAAAAAGCCAAGAGCGATGCCGAAGCCTATTTAGGCGGTTCAATTGATAAAGCGGTGATCACTGTCCCGGCTTACTTTAACGACGCCCAGCGCCAGGCAACCAAACAGGCTGGAGAAATTGCCGGCTTAAAAGTCGAACGGATCATCAACGAACCGACAGCGGCTGCCTTAGCCTATGGTTTGGAAAAGAAAAAAGTCGAGACCATCGCTGTTTATGATTTAGGCGGCGGCACTTTTGACATTTCCATACTGGAATTAGGTGATAATGTTTATGAAGTTAAAGCCACCAATGGCAACACGCACTTAGGCGGCGATGATTTTGACCAAAAAATCATTGATTATATTACCGCTGAATTTAAAAAGGAAAACGGCATTGACCTGAAAGCCGATAAACAGGCGCTCCAGCGGGTTAAAGACGCGGCCGAAAAAGCCAAAATTGAACTATCTTCTACTAAAGAAACCGAGATTAACCAGCCGTTTATTACCCAATCTAAAACCGGCCAGCCTTTGCATCTGACCATGAAACTGACCCGGGCCAAGCTGGAAAGCCTGGTTGACGATTTAATTAAAGAAACCATCGGCCCGGTTAAGACCTGTTTGAAAGATGCGAAGAAGACCGTCAAGGATATTGACGAAGTGGTTTTGGTCGGCGGCATGACCCGGATGCCTAAGGTTTATCAGACAGTCAAAGATCTTTTTGGGAAAGAACCGAATAAATCGGTTAATCCTGATGAAGTGGTGGCGATTGGCGCTGCCATTCAAGCCGGCGTGTTAATGGGCGATGTCACCGATGTTTTACTTTTAGACGTCACCCCGTTAACTTTAGGCATTGAAACTCTGGGCAGTGTTTCCACTCCGTTAATTGAGCGTAATACCACTATTCCCAGTAGTAAATCCCAGGTTTTTTCTACTGCCGCTGATAATCAGACTTCAGTGGAGATTAATGTTTTACAGGGTGAACGGCCGATGGCTGCGGACAATAAATCTTTGGGCCGCTTCATTCTTGACGGCATTCCCCCTGCCCCAAGAGGCGTACCACAGATCGAAGTTGCTTTTGACATTGACGCCAACGGTATTTTAAATGTCACTGCCAAAGATAAAGCCACCAATAAAGAGCAGAAGATTACTATCAAAGGCTCGACCGGTCTGTCCGATGAAGAAGTCAAAAACATGACCGCTGAGGCGGAAAAACACGCCGAAGAAGACAAGTTGAAAAAAGAGCGGATTGATGCCCGCAACCAAGCCGATACTCTTATTTTCACCAGCGAAAAAACCCTTAAGGAAGCTGGCGACAAAGTTAAAAAAGAAGACCGGGAAGCGGTCGAGTCCAAGATTAAAGCCTTGAAAGACATCTTGGAATCAGGCTCGAAAGACGAACTGGAAGCGAAAACCAAAGATTTGTCCGAAGCGATCCAGAAAGTCGGCGCGGCCATGTATGAAGCCCAGAAGTCCGAGCCAAAAAAGGACGAGAAGCCTGACGAAACCAAAAAGGGCGACAAAGCCGACTCTAAAAAAGCCGACGTCCAAGAAGGCGAAGTGGTGGAGTAGAAATGGACACCCTTCCTCCCCCAAAACCAGAAACATCTATTGTTGAACCTTGGGAGAAAAAGGAAGAAGTTTGTAAAAATCCAAGTTCACTAAACAGGTTTTTACAATGCTTTGAAAGTCACAGCGACAGAAGAGAATCTCTTGCGTCCGGAACACAAGGGCCTGTCGTATTTAGTAACTATGGACCATTTGTAAACTATAGATAAATTTATAAAAAGGAGAATTTATGTCTGACTTAGAAGTTAAGTTATTAACCTTGTGTGATTTTGCCATGACTTCATCTGATGGGAAACTTTCTGTTATTGGAATTTTTGATAGGATGTTTGTTCCTCAAATGCCTGCAAAATTTTCAAGATTTTTTATAGTTTTAAACCTTACAGGGAAGGCAGATAGTGATGTAAAAATTTTGTTTGAAATTAAATCACCATCTGGAGAAAAACCCATGACACCCAAAGAAATTAATATAAAAATAGGGAATAATGGAAAAGCAAACATAATTACAGATGTAATTAATCTGCCATTGTCAGAGTTTGGAGAACATGCCCTATCTGTAAAATCTGGAGATAAAATTCTTGATTCAGTAATCTTTTATGTATCAAAAGCGGGGAACATCGGTGATAAAAAATCAGGCAAAACCATCAATTAATTCGGGTAGTCAACTTGTTGCATTTCAGAATTCATCCTCTGCAACATTGAATGCTTTATTGAAAAGTTGCCAGGAATATACAAAAGCAACAGGGAAACCAATAAACATTCTTATTGGTTCAAATCCTGATGAAATTATACCCACATTAGTGATTTCAGAAAATAAAGAGAAGCTAGAAAATTCCTTGAAACCTACTGGAAGTGAAGAAAGAGAAATTACAACAAAAGAAGAAGATAGAAAAAATGAAAGAAAAGCATTTTTTTGGGAAAGAATAATAGATGCTTTTATTGAATCAATAAGTAAACATTTTAAATAAATAGCCAGAAAAACAATATAATAATATAAATAATAATGACTACCAAGCGCGATTTCTATGAGGTTTTGGGTGTTTCCAAAAACGCCAGCGCAGCGGAGCTGAAAAAAGCCTACCGCCAGTTGGCGTTAAAGTATCATCCGGACCGGAATAAAGCCGCCGACGCGGCGACTAAATTCAAGGAAATTTCCGAAGCCTACGAAGTTTTAAGTAACCCCGAAAAACGGCAAACCTACGATCAGTACGGTCATGCCGCTTTCGACCCCTCCCAGGGTTTTGGAGCCGGTGGTCCATTTGGCGGTGGTCAGCAAACTTACCGCCAAGGCCCGTTCACATATACTTACACTACCGGCGGCGGCCAAGGCGGCGGCTTTGATTTTGGCGGTTTTTCTGATCCGTTTGAAATCTTTGAGTCTTTTTTCGGCGGCGGCTCGCCCTTTCGCCA
>CAZDQA010000005.1:0-22250 GCA_964507605.1 uncultured Pseudomonadales bacterium
AGTATACGGCCGCCAGAGAAGATTTGGCTTTTGTGGAGGGCAGAATTGAAGAAATTGAGGTTTTGATTGCCAAGGCCAAACTGATTAAAAATAATCATGCAACAAATAATAAGGTTGAGTTAGGTTGTAAAGTAACAGTAAAAGTTAATGGCAAAGAGCAAACTTTTGAAGTGGTCGGCGAATGGGAAGCTGATCCCTTAGAGCAAAAAATTTCCCACACTTCCCCGCTGGGCCAAGCCTTATTGGGTAAAGGAAAAGGCGAAAAAGTGGAAATTGAGGCTCCGGCCGGGAAAGTGACCTATCACATTCTCAAAATCCACTAAATAAAAAAATAAAAAATAATTAATCCCGGCCAAGAGCCGGGATTTTGTTATATACTTATGATAAATATGTTTTGGGCAGATGAACTGGCTGACAAAATCATTAAATCGGGTAAATACAGACCCTTTCATGTTGATGACATGAAAACGCCTTCGGGCCGGATTCACGTCGGCGCTTTAAGGGGAGTAGTGGTCCACGATTTAATTTACCAGGCCTTGTTAAAAAGAAAAGTCAAAGCCGTTTATACCTGGGTTTATAACGACATGGACCCGATGGATGCATTCCCCCACTATTTGCCGGAAAGTTTTAAAAAACACATGGGTGAACCGTTGTATAAAATTCCCTCGCCGGAAAAGGATTACCGGTCTTTGGCTGAATGCTATGCCCAGCAATTTAAAAAAGTTTTTAATGGTTTAGGGGTTAAACCGGAAATTATCTGGTCTCATAAGCTTTACGCAAGCGGGGAAATGGATAAAATTATCAGGACGGCTCTGGATAAAGTAGAAAAAATCAGACAGCTTTACCATGAGGTTTCCGGCTATGATAAGCCGAAAAACTGGTATCCTTATCAGGTTTTCTGTCCCAAATGCGGCAAGGTTGGTTCAACACTTGTCACTGGCTGGGACGGCAAAATGGTCAGTTTTGAGTGTAAAAAAGACCTGGTAACTTGGGCCGAAGGCTGTGGATTTAAGGGCAAAGTCGAACCACGGGGTGAAAACGGCAAGTTAATGTGGAAAGTTGACTGGGCGGCTCATTGGAAAGTGCTCGGCGTGACAGTTGAAGGCGCCGGTAAAGACCACATGAGTAAAGGCGGATCACACGACTTATCTTCAGCAATCTGTGAACAGGTTTTTAACTATCCCACTCCTTTTAGTTTTATTTATGAATGGTTTTTGGCTAAGGGCGGAGCAAAAATGTCTTCTTCTAAAGGTATCGGCGTGTCCGCCGTCGAAATCAGTCAAACTTTACCGCCGGAAATTTTAAAATTTTTAATGGTCAAAACCAACTACCGGCAAGCAATTATTTTTGATCCGAATAATAATGAGTCAATTTTAAAATTATTTGATGACTATGATAAAACGCAAGCGGGTAAAGATTTACCCAGATTCAGAGACGTGGTGAACTATATTCAGTCCCCTTCGGTGGATATTTATCAGCAGTTCCCTAAGGCGGAGAAAAAAGAACTGGATAAAAGAATTAAATATGCAAAAATCTGGCTGGAAACTTATGCGCCGGAAGCAAAAAAAGTCGGGATTGTTGCGGAATCAGTCAAGATTAGCCTTAACCCAAACCAGAAACAATATCTTCGGCTGGTATCGGATTTATTGACAAAAAACTGGCAGCCGGAAACACTGCAGAAAACCCTCTACCAAACAGCCAAAG
Source organism: uncultured Pseudomonadales bacterium (assembly GCA_964507605.1). Lineage (GTDB taxonomy): Bacteria > Patescibacteriota > Microgenomatia > UBA1400 > CG1-02-47-37 > CAZYUF01. Next base: position 1,705 of record CAZDQA010000005.1, read on the forward strand.
ATAATCAAATCAACCCTAAAGAAGCTTTTCAGGCAATTTATTTGGCTTTAACCGGCAAGTCGTATGGTCCAAAGGCGGCCTGGTTTTTATTAAGTCAAGACAGGAGTAAAATAAGAAAAAGATTTTATGATCAAGCGGGATGAGTTAATTAAATATATTAATCAGGCGATTGGTGAAGAACTAATCCAAAAGGCACTGGTTAAAGATGAGATTGCCAACGGGGTGCAGTGGTTAGGACAGGAAAATGTCAGTAAAGTTGCTCTGGGTACGAGCCTGAACGAAGAGTTTTTGCTGGCGGCAGTGAAGGCCAAAGCACAGTTTTGTATTTTTCACCACGGCTTTGATACCCGTACCTGGAAATCGCGTTTTCCTATTTTTGCCCAAAAAAGATTAAAAGTAATTATCGAAAATAAGTTAACGGTTATGGGTTGGCATTATGCTTTGGACAGCCATCCGGAGATTGGCAACAATGCCACAATCATTAGGTTACTGGGGGCAAAAATTAAAGAGCCTCTATGGGATGAGTGGGGTTATACGGCTGAATTTGAACAGCCGCAAAATGTTGAAGAATTAAAAACCAAGTGCGAAAAATTATTTAAACACCAAATTTTCAGTATTTTGACCGGACCGAAAAAAGTTAAAACTATCGGCGTGGTTTCCGGAGCAGCTAAACCGGAAGCAGCAGACATAGCCGAAATGGAAACTAAAGGCGTGGAATTATTTATCTCTGGCGAAACCAGTGAGTGGATTGTTCACCAAATGAAAGAGTCCGGGATTAATTATTTTGTGGGCGGCCATTATGCGACTGAAGTATTCGGAATCCAGGAGCTGGGTAAAAAAATTAAAGAAAAATTTAAAAATTACTTGGAGGTGGAATTTATTGATATTCCGAATGAAATATGAGTAAAGCTACTAAAATAATTTATTTCTTAATTATTGCTATCCTACTTGGTGGAAATATTTATCTTTTTAATAACAATTTACAGTTAAAAAAACAAATTTCCCAAACTCCAAAAGAAAGAATAGTTGAAGTTAAACCAAAAGAAACTAAAGTAGTTATTATAATTTTCCAGGGGGATGGATAGGAGAAACTGACGCTGAAAATGAAACAGCAATAAGGAATACTATTCTCGCCAATAAAGCTAACGATGGCCTTTTTATTTGGGATTATAAAACCGAAAAATTTACTAAAATCTCAAACGATGGCGTCATGATAAATTGGGAAAATCCTGACACTTTAATTTTTAAATCTCAGGATAAAACTTACTCTTATGATCTTATTTTTAAAGAAATAAAGGAAAAATAAATTATGATGATCAGAGAAGAAGTTTTAAAATACGTGCAGAGCCGGACCAAAAATACTAATTTGGTCAAGCATATGCTGGCGGTGGAAGCAGAAATGCGGGGTTTAGCCAAATATTTTAGAGAGGATCAAGAATTGTGGGGAATGGCCGGATTAGTCCACGACGCTGATTATGAAGAAATGAAAGAAAAGCATCCCTCGGCAGAATTTTTTAAACAGCTGGAAGAGTTAAAGTTTGACTTAAAAATTATTCAGGCAGTTAAGGCCCACGGCTGGAAATTCCAGCCGGGATTAGCGGAACCGCAAACCAAGATGGAGTGGTCTTTATATTGTTGTGACGAACTGTCCGGCTTGATCATTGCCTGCGCCTTGGTGCGGCCGGAACGGAAGCTGGCGGCCGTCAGCGTGGAGTCGGTTTTGAAAAAATGGAAAGAAAAAAGTTTTGCTGCAGGCGTGCACCGGGAACAAATTGCTTTGTGTGAAGAAAAATTGGGTATTCCTTTGCCGGAATTTGTCGAGTTAAACCTGAAAGCCCTGCAGACAATTAGTGGAGATTTAGGATTATAATTAGTCTATGTTAGACATTCAATTTATCCGGGACAATCCGGACAAAGCCAAAGAGTCGACCAGAAATAAAAACTACGACCCGAAAATTGTCGACGAAGTTTTGCTATTGGATAAAAAGCGGCGGGCACTGCTGCAAAAAATAGAAGGCTTGCGGGCCGAACGCAATCAACTGACAAAGGACGATATTGACAAGGGGAAAAAGATTAAAGTTGAGCTAAAAAAATTGGAGCCGGAATTAAAAGCAACAGAAAACGAACTGAAAGATGCTTTATGGCTAATTCCCAACCCGGCTTCACCTAAAACGCCATTGGGCAAGAGCGAAAAAGATAACGTCGAGGTGAGAAAATGGGGCGAGCCGAAAAAATTCGATTTTCCGGTAAAAGATCATTTGGAATTGGGCAAAGCTTTAGGGATTCTGGATTTTGAGACCGGAGCAAAAGTCAGCGGCTCGCAGTTTTATTTTCTGTACGGCGACGGTGCCCGATTAGAGTTGGCGTTAATCCAATATGCTTTTGATTTACTGGCCAAAGAAGGATTTATGCCAGTCATCACCCCTGATCTGGCTAAATCCAGATATTATCTCGGTACCGGTTATGCTCCCAAAGGCAAGGAAGCGCAAACTTATGAAATCAAGAACCAAGACTTAGGTTTAATCGCCACCGCCGAAGTTACTTTGGCAGGAAAACATGCGGACGAAATCATTCCGGAGAACAAACTGCCCTTAAAATACATCGGTTACTCGCACTGCTTCCGCCAGGAAGAAGGAGCTTACGGCAAATACTCCAAAGGCCTTTACCGCGTCCATGAATTTACTAAAGCGGAAATGTTTATTTACTGCAAACCGGAAGAGTCGGACAAATATCATGAATTCATCTTAGAAATGGAGGAAAAAATTTATCAGGGATTGGGCCTGCCCTACCGGGTGTTGGAGATGTGCAGTGGTGATCTGGGAGCAATGGCGGCCAGAAAGTTTGACATTGAAGCCTGGATGCCCGGACGGAACGAATACGGCGAAGTTACCTCTACTTCAAATTGCACTGATTATCAGGCACGAAATTTAAATATTAAATTCCGGCGCAAGGGGAAAAATGAGTATGTGCACATGCTTAACGGAACAGCGATTGCTACTTCCCGGACGCCGTTGGCAATTTTGGAAAACTACCAGACTAAAGACGGGCATGTTATTATCCCGCAAGTTTTAGAAAAATATATGGGGAAAAAACAAATATGAAATGCTGGCTGAAAAACTACTTAACCACGCAAACGATTAAAGAATACCGTTCAGTGCATAATGGTTTAATCCAAGTGGTCTTGGCCTTTAACCGGCCGCGGCTGATTATAGGCGGCATGCTGCAATCCGGCCGCCTAATGCAAAAAGTCTGGAATAAAGCCATTGGCCAAGTTAAAAAAAAGGGCCAAAAGGTGGAGCAGGCGTTAATTATCGGTTTAGGCTGCGGCGATGTGGCTTTTGAAATTCAAAAAAATTACCCCCACGCCCAGATGACCGGAGTGGAAATTGATGAGCAAGTGATTGAAGCGGCCCAGTGCTATTTTAACCTGGCCACAGTTAAAAATTTAAAAATAGCCATTGCTGACGGAGTGAAATACGCGGACAAATTAGCTAAACAAAAACCGGGAAAAAAATTTGATTTAGTTATTGTTGATGCTTTTATAGGCGAGCAGATACCTAAAGGCTTTAAAACTAAAAAGTTTTTTACGGCTTTAATTAAATTACTGGCCCATAATGGAGTAATAATTTATAATCATTTATTTTTCAGTAAACACAAAGAAAATGCAGCCGCTTTTATTAAAGAATTAGAAAAAGTATTTGGAAAAATCACTTTAATGAGAACGCGCAGCAACTTGCTCATTTTTGGCTGGTTCTAGAACAAAATGTTTAAATTTTTAAATAAACTCTTGGATACTAATGAACGGGAAGTTAAAAAACTTAAGGTATTGGCGGAAAAAATCAACCTAGTCGAAAGGCCAAAGGCCTTCAGGGAAAAAACTCAAGAATTCAAAGACCGATTAAAAAAAGGCGAAACGTTTAATGATTTATTACCGGAAGCGTTCGCTTTAGTCCGGGCGGCGGCGGAAAAAACCATCGGCTTAAGACCGTTTGACGAACAGCTGATGGCGGCGATTAGTTTTCACGAGGGTAAAATTGCTGAACAAAAAACAGGAGAAGGCAAGACTCTATCGGCCGTTCCGGCGCTTTATTTAAATGCCTTAAGTGAAAAAGGCTGCCACTTAGTCACGGTCAATGATTATCTGGCTCAAAGAGACGCCGGCTGGAACGGACCGATATTTGATTTGCTGGGAATATCAGTCGGAGTAATTGTCCATGAAAAAGCTTATCGCTATGATTCGAATTTTACTGATGAAGCGATGGAAGATCCTAAGTTAAAACACTTAAAAGAAGTCAGCCGGCAGGAGGCTTACAGGGCAGATATTACTTACGGCACGAATAATGAGTTCGGCTTTGATTACTTACGGGACAATATGGTGCAACAACTCAATCAAATGGTGCAAAGGGGGCATAATTTTGCGATTGTTGACGAAGTGGACTCGATTTTAATTGATGAGGCCAGAACGCCTTTGATTATCTCCGCACCAGATACTGAACCGACCAGTAAATATTTTCAGTTCTCGGCTTTGGTCGGCCAGTTATCCAAAGACACTGATTACGAGAGCGATGAAAAACATAAGACGGTTAATTTAACTGATCATGGCATTAAAAAGATTGAGAAAAAACTGGGGGTGGAAAACTTATACGAAAAAGATTTTGATACGATCCATCATTTGGAACAAGCTTTAAAAGCTCGAGAGCATTTCCAAAAAGACATTGACTATGTGGTTAAAGACGATGAAGTGATTATTGTGGATGAGTTTACCGGCAGACTGATGTTCGGCCGGAGATTCTCCGAAGGTTTGCACCAAGCAATTGAAGCGAAAGAAAATGTGACGATTAAGCAGGAGTCAAAAACTCTGGCGACAATCTCTTTTCAAAACTACTTCAGAATGTACGCTAAATTATCCGGTATGACCGGAACAGCGGCCACAGAAGCGGAAGAGTTTAAAAAAATTTACAACTTAGAAACTGTCGTTATTCCGACTCACAAACCGATGATCAGGGGGGACGCGGCAGACATGGTGTATAAAACCACCCGGGCTAAGTACGCGGCGATTGTAGCGGAAGTGGCAGAAAGACATGCTCAAGGCCAGCCGATTTTAATCGGGACCACTTCAATTGAAAAAAACCAGATTATTGATGAAATGCTCAAGCGGAAAAAAATCCCCCACCAGATTTTAAACGCTAAAAACCATTTAAAAGAGGCCAGCATTATCAGCAAGGCCGGTGAAGTCGGAGCCGTGATGCTCGCGACCAATATGGCCGGCCGGGGAGTGGATATTGTTCTGGGCGGCGATCCGCTGGCCATGGATAAAAAAGAGTGGCAAAAACAACATGACAAGGTGATTAAGCTGGGAGGTTTGCATGTGATTGGGGTGGAGAGGCATGAATCCAGACGGATTGATAACCAGCTGAGAGGTCGGGCCGGCAGGCAGGGCGATCCCGGTTCCAGCCGGTTTTATGTATCCTTGGAAGATGATATTATGCGGATTTTCGGCGGAGAACAGATCAGTAAGTTAATGACGACTTTAAAGATGCCGGAAGATGTGCCATTAGAGCATCCGATGGTTTCCAAAGCAATCGAACAAGCCCAGGTAAAAGTGGAAAGCTTCCATTTTGATTCCCGGAAACATTTAGTAGAGTATGACGATGTGATGAATAAACAGAGGGAAGTGATTTATAAGCGGCGCAAACAAGTTCTTGAAGGACAGGTAAAAGAAAAAATACAGGGAATTTTAAAAATGGAAGTTGACCAATTAGTAGAAAAAAACATTAATCCTCTAACCAGAATGCCTGACCATGAAACAGTAATGGCTGATTTTCTCATGGTGGTGCCGTTTGATCCAGGTTCGCAAAAACGGATTTTAAAACAGTTGGAACCAGTCCAGGAAACGGAAAAAGTGAAAGAGATGCTGGCGGAAATCGTGACTAAAACTTATGAGCAAAAAGAGAAACAGGTTGGCCAAGATTTAATGCGGCAAGTAGAAAAGCTGGTGATGCTGAATACGATTGATAAGTTGTGGATTGATCATTTGGACGCGACTGATGATTTGCGGGAAGGGATCGGCCTGCGCGGCTATGGCCAGAGAGATCCATTGGTGGAATACAAGGCTGAAGCGTTTAATATGTTTGAAAGATTAATCCAAACGATTGATTTTGAAGTGGCCAGGAGAATTTTCCGGGTGCAGATAATGGAGCAACCCAGGCCACAGACACAACCGCTGGCCGAAGAAGTTAAGCCCGAAGCGCCTACAGGCGATTTTGCCAAGGCTTTCGCCGGCGCCGGTTCACGGCCTGCAGGTTCGGAACCTGCAGGCACGAAAAGACGGAAAATCGGAAGGAATGATCCGTGCTGGTGCGGCTCCGGTAAAAAATGGAAAAAATGCCATTACCCTCAGCAGGCAAGCTAAATGAGTATGGAATCATCCAATAATGAGCTGACCCCTGAAACAACTAGCAATAGAGTTGCTAGTCTATCTGAAAGATTTGGGAGACTTTGGCAATTAGACAAATTTACACAAGCCAAGGATTTATTTTCTGAAAATTCCAACTTATTTAGTAAAAGCTTGGAAGAAAATGTCAGTTCAGAAAAAGTTCTATGGATGCTTTGGCATTTATCAATGACCGAGGACAAAAAAATTAAAAGCTGGACAACAAATTATGTCGAAACCAACTTTGAAGCAATTGGATCAAAAATAACGAGTGATGGACTACACGAAGCGAATGATTTTAACTCCTCGGCCTTAGCTTTAAATGTGTTAACAAATTCTATAGATAGCCTTAAGAAAGGTGAACAATTTGAAAAATATTGGCCGCAAACTTAGCTACAATTTTGCACTACGTTCGAGAACGAAATAAAGACCAGGGTTATCAAATATCAAACAACACCATATATGACTTGTTGTTTACCAAAAACATGCCTGATGGTTCCAGAAGAATTTTCTTTAATAAACTCCAGGAACACAATAGCCTACTGGTGGGAATTTTTGTAAATAAAGGGTTTTCCCCTTACTTTAAAGATCTAATTGTCAAAAGAGACATTATTAAATCTTATCAAGTTCGTGAATACGATAATGATATTTTGCCAAGGCTTAACTATCTTGAGGTTTCATCTGCACTAGGGGTTTGTGCTGACATTGAAAGAAAAATCCCAGGAGGCAGCGAAAAAATAAATAAAATCTTTGGCATTACTCATTTCTCCAGATATCCTTCAGAACTATTAATAGAACAAATGACTGATTGGGAAAATGGTGATAAGGCTCCATATGGAGTGATTTTTGGGAGCTGGGACGATTGGAATAATAATGTGAGGGGTAGTGTTAATCAAGAAACTTATATTGCTTTGAAAAAACTTGGTTTTAAAACTAGGGCGGTTGAAGGTAAAACAAAGATTGAATTTATAAATCGTCAAAAAATGTTACGAGAGAAGTTTAATAAATCAGGAAAGTTCCATTTTTTAATAGTCGAGGCTCATGGTTCAGAAAATGGTTTTATCTTGGGAAAAAGTAAAGATGGCGCGGTAACAATAGATGATGTTCCTGAATTAAAAAAAGAGTTATCCGGATTATATTCTTCTAATATGCAAACTTTGTTTTTTGCTTGTTCAATGGGTAAAAAAGGCGGTTTTGCTGAAAAATGGTCAGATCAAAAAATTGAATCAGTGGGAACAAATATCAATGTTGGGCCTTCTGAAGTTAAAGTTTTCCCCCGCCCTGGTGGTTTAATTGGTTTTTGGGTTAAATATCCTGGCGGGGAAATTATGAGATATCCAGACTTTGATTCCGGAAAAAGTAGTTCAATGATTTAAATCATTGAACTAGTCTATCTTCGAATATCTTCTAATTTCTTCTAAAATAGAAACGTGAATGATTTTCTACAGCGCTTAGAAACAATACGCCAAGAAGCTTTACTAAAAAGTGCCCTTTATTCTGCCAAAATTGAGGGCAATAAGATGAGCCTTAAAACCTTAAAGAAATATTTACATCAAGAGCTAATAAATCGATTGCCGCTGCGACGGCGGGAAATTCTCAATATTCTTAAAGACCATCCCTATGCCAGCTTTGATTTGATTAAACGGCGGTTTTTGTCAGTCAATCCAAAAACTCTGCATTACGATTTAAAAAAACTCCAGGAACAAAATTTGATCGTCAAAGTCGGCGTCACCCGCGGCGCAGTTTATCAAGTTAAATAATGATCGGCCAGTCGAAGGTAGGATTTAAGACTAAAGGTTTATCCTGGACAACGACCATATATTCAAACATGGCCACTGGGCCGTGATCAACGGTTTTGACTGACCAACCGTCTTCGCTGACTTCCACCTGATCACTGCCACTGACTAATTGCGCTTCCAAACAAATTACCATGCCCGGCTGAAGCAGTTCGCCTTGCCCGGGAGTGCCATGGGCCGGAATAACCGGACTGTCATGTAAGGTTTTCCCAATACCGTGGCCGGTATACTGCTTTAAAACATCAAAGCCGGATTTTTTGGCCACGCTATGCATGATGCTGCCAAGATGGCCGGTAGTATTGCCGGGAATAGCCTGACTGATCGAGTCTCGGACTGCTTTTTTGGCGACTTGAATTAATTTGGTTTGGGCCGGAGTCAGCTGTTTTAAGCCAACAGTAACGCAAAAATCAGTATAAAAACCCTGATAAATAATCCCAAAATCAATCTTGACAATATCCCCGATTTTAAAAACTTCTGTCCGACTGGGAATGCCATGAACAGCAGTGTCATTAACGGAAATGCAGGCAGCATGCTGATAATTTGCGTGCTTGCCGCCGGTGCCAAAAAAAGCCGGCTTGACGTGATGTTGGCCGCAAAGCTTAAAGGCCAGTTGATCAATATCGATCGGCAAAATCCCCGGCTTTAAACTGTGATTGAGCTGCAGAAGAATCTTCATGGCCAAATCAACGCCCTTTTGGTAAGTTTTCAACTCCTGGTTGTTTTGGATGATCATAAAGTGAACTGCCCAGACTGATAGATAATTTTTTCCCGACCGTTTAACAGTTTAGCAGTGACTGTTCTGTCGGCTGTAGAAATAAAATCCGTATGTTCGGCCGAATCGTTAAATCCCAACTTTTCCCAATCTTTGGCGGTTAATTTTTTCCCGTCGCCTTGGTAACAATCTTTGTAAGCCATGCCGATCGCCACATGGCTGTTGCCAAAGGGTCCGCCAATATTTTCATCGAATAATATTTCCGCCATTATATGGGTAATTCTCGACATACGACTGTCGGTTAAAGAAAATTCGCCTAATTTATCGGCATTGGAACTTTTTAACATCGCTTGCAGTAATTTATTTCCGGTTTTCGCTTCTGCCTTAACAACAATGCCTTTTCTAAATTCCAAATAAATGTCTTGGATAAGATTGCCGTAACGGTAAAGCGGTTGATTAAATTTAATAAAGCCTTCAGTGCCCCGCCAGTCAGGTGAGGTAAAGATTTCAAAACTGGGGATGTTGCGGCCCGATCCGCCTACCCACTGCCTGCTGGCACCAATTTGAATAATTAAATCGACGTCCTTGCCTTTAATGGCCACACTTTGAATATTTAAAGCGTTAAGTTTTGCTAAAATTTTCCGCTGAAGGGCGCTGATTTTTTTCCATTCAGCAATCGGGTCGGCTTTATCCAGAAAACACGCCCTGATAATCTGCTGCCAATAATCTTTTAAACTTAAACCAACCAGTTTGGCTTTGGCTTCTGTCCCCCACAAGGCTACGACCCAGGTAAATTTGCCTTTGACTTCTTTATCGGTCAACCAATCTTTGTAGGATTTTTGTGAGTCACGATTAAGGATAATTTTTTTAGGATCAATGGTTTTTAGTTCTTCGGGATCAGGATCGGCAATAACAGCAATGTTGTGGTTAATTAAATTTACTCTTGCTTTTAAATATTTATCCGGGAAAAAAGTCAGTTGATTCTGGCTGGCCAGAGAAAAAAAGTCTTTGGAAAAACCAGTCGGAATCAGGCGGATTAAGGGCTGAGCACCGGCTTTAAGTAAAGTGTTTTGCAAAGCTAAGGCTAAAGGCTTGGCCACGTCCGGCACCAGGCATTGAACCACTTCGCCCGTTTTTACTCCTTTCCCGGAATTTAGAGCATAGTTGACTAAAACATGGGCATATTTTTGCAAAATTTGTTGCGCTGGTTGATAATCAATCATAATGGTTGATTTTATCACGCCAATCTTAAAAGGGGTAAAACAGGAATTAAACCAACATATTGATTCTAAATACCGCGATGGTGAAAGACGATTTTCTAAAGAAGCAATTAAAAACTTTGGGGTGCGATTGCCGGAAAGGCGAAAAATTGCGGCTAAATTTTGGCCGGAAGTGAAAACGCTAAATAAAGCTGAGTTGTTTAACCTAGCCGATAAAATATTTAATTCCGGATATAACGAGCTGACAACAATCGCCAGCAACTGGATCTGGCGCAGGCGCGAAAAATTCCAGCCGGAAGATTTCAATTTATTTGCGGGGTGGATCGCTAGATACTTTGATAACTGGGCCAAGGTCGATGATTTCTGCACCCATAGTTTGGGCTATTTAGTGAACCAGTATCCGGAATTAACTAAAGAATTATTGAAGTGGACTGATTCGACTAACCGCTGGACCAGACGGGCAGCGGCCGTCAGCCTAATTTATCCATTCGGGCAAAGAAAAAAATATTTGCCAATGATTTTTAAAGTGGCGGGGAAATTACTGATTGATAAAGACGATATGGTCCGAAAAGGCTATGGCTGGATGTTGAAAGAAGCCAGTAAATATAATCAAAAAAAGGTATTTGAGTTTGTGATGAAACATAAAGATAAAATGCCGCGAACGGCTTTACGCTACGCCATCGAAAAACTGCCGGTAAGATTAAAACTGAAAGCGATGGCTAAAGATTAATCTGGTAGTGCTGGGTGAGGGTTTGATTGGTTTTCAAATTAATTTTAACTTCTAAGAGCATATCGGTAATGTTCTGGTGATAAGTGCAGTTAGTGCCGGAGCAGGTGCCGAATAATAACTCGGTTTGAAAATTGTTGGTTTCGGGCTGATGGCTTCCCTGCACTCCCTGAGCAACTTTGTCGCTAGTATAAGTTAAGGTGTAATTTAAGTCAGTGGCATAATCAAGGCTGCCAAAAGCTAAGATTAAAGCATTATGGTCTGACCTTAGTTTAGGCTTAATCCAAACCCCATAAGGCCTTGGAGTAGAAGCCTGACCGGAGCGGACAATTTTTTTCTTAGCTAAAGCCGGCGAAGGAATTAAAAATAAAATAGTGAAAAGAAAAACGAGAATAACTTTCAACTTCATCTTAGTCTCATGATATACTTTGAATTATAGTTATGTCAAAAAAAGTTAAGCTGGTAGTCATACTTTTGATAGTAATTGTTATTGGCGGAGGGGTTTGGTTATTACTGAAACCAAAAGCTAAGGATAATTTTGTGGAACGGGAAATCAGCATTAAACAGGCGGGGGTAGAAAAAGGGAAAACTTTAACTTACGAAGATACCAGCGGTTTTAGTTTTGATTATTCGTCTGATTTAACCGTTCAGGAAATTGAGTTAGATAATAACACTGTTTATTCTTCTTTAGAGTTGCTGGGAGATGAACCAGGCAAGCTGACTATCCGCATCAGCGATACCCAGTATACTGATTTAAAAACCTGGCAAAAAGATCTGGAAACCAAGCAGGTGATCAATGAAGTCAGATCGGTTAATTGGGATGATTTAACAGCAGTGGAATTTAGCTATGACGCGCCAAAATTAAGAAAAACCGCAGCCGTGGATAATAAAGTAATTTATGAACTAGAAGCTCCGGCGGATAATGGTTATTGGGATAAAATGAGAGAGTCAGTTTTGTTAAGTTTTAAATTCAGCCCGTCGGTGTTTGTTAAACCGACGGCGGACACTGATAATGAAGAGGTGATTTTGTTAGAGGAAGTTATTGAATAATATGACAATGATCATAACCAAAAGCCTGCATTTCCCGCTCTGGTGGTATCGAGATAGTTTGCTTTGGTGGAAAAGATTTTTCAAGAATTTACTGATATTTTTGGATAACAAACTGGCAGTCAGTTTGATGCTCAAGATGCTGTTTATTCCTTTGTTCCATGATGCCAGTTTATTGGGCAGAGTATTAAGTTTTATCTTTAGAGTAGTCAGGGTGGTAGTGGGCGGTTTAATCATTGTTCTGACATTAGTGTCCATGATATTTTGGTTTTTAGTTTGGCTGGCCTTACCGATTATTTTAATAATTACCATGGGCTGGGTTGGGGCCGCCGGATTATTACTGGTGGGATTTTTAGATGCCGTCAAGCAATGGCGTCAGGATTATTTGGATTCAGAAGTAAAAAAAATGGTGCGGTTATCCGGCAAAAACAGCGATGTTTTAAAACAACTGCTGGGACAAAATCAAACAGTGAGACAAATCCTGGAAAAATTAGAAGTAACGGAAACAGCAATGGGAAGTTTAACGACAGTAATCCCGGTAAATGACTGGATAAACCTGGCAAAAAATGAGGCTAGAGAGTTAAAGGCAGAATTTGTCGGCAGCAAACATTTATTGCTGGCCTTATTAAAACAAGAGGCTTGGCGGTATGAGGAAGCCAGGTCAACCGTAAAGTGGCTGGAAGCGCAAGGCCGGTGGGGCAAGACGCCTTTTATCTGGGATAAAAGTTATGAACCGCGGCCAATCGGCGGAATTGACCGGGCGTGGACAGGCATTCCCACGCCGACTTTAGATAAATTCAGCCTTGACTTAACCAAGATGGCCCAAAAACATCAGCTGCCGGAAATGTTTGGCAAAGAAGAAGTCACTGACCAAATGACCCAAGTTTTATCCAGAAGGGAAAAAAATAATGTTTTGGTCATCGGTGAACCGGGTAGCGGCAAAAGCACCTTAGTAAAAAGCCTGGCCCAGGAAATCGTCAGAGGAGTAAAAGCGAAAAGCTTAAGGTTTAAACGATTAATATCTCTGGATATCAGCCGGTTGGCGGCCGGGGCCAATGATGCCGTACTGAACCAAAGAATTACTGAAATCATCGCGGAGATCAAAGCCGCCGGCAATATTATTCTGTTTGTCGATGAAGTGCATAATTTAGCCATGATTAATCAAGATTCGGCAGAAAGCAGTGACATTTTTATGGCCTTGGAGCCGAGTTTATCGGAAGGCGAGTTTCAGTTCATCGGCGCCACTACTACTGATAATTACAAAAAATACCTGGAACCGAATGAAGCTTTCAGCCGGCTTTTTGAAGTGGTTGATTTACCGGAAGCCACTCCTCAACAAACCATGAAAATACTGCAGTATCTGGCCTGGGAACAGGAGCAGACTGAGGCGGTCACGGTGACCCTAATGGCTTTGCAAACGATCATTGAATTAAGCCAGACATTAATTCATGACCGGGTTTTTCCGGACAAAGCCGTTAATATTCTCGATGAAGCCATTGCGGTAGCCAAAAGTAAAGATTTAAAGTCAGTCACTAACGCTGACATCAGGCAGTTATTAACTAAAAAAACCAAAGTACCCTTAAATAAATTGACCGGGGATGATGTTAAGCTGTTGTTGAACTTAGAAAAAAAACTGCATCAAAGAGTGATTGGCCAGGATAAGGCGATTACGGCAATTGCTAATGCCATCAGAAGGGCCAGAACCGGTTTGAAAGATCAGCATAAACCGATTGCCAGCTTTTTGTTTGCCGGACCGACCGGCGTGGGGAAAACGGAAACAGCTAAAGCACTGGCAGGCGAATTTTTCGGCTCAGAAAAAGTAATGATACGCTTAGACATGAGCGAGTTTCAAAATTTAGACAGCTTAAATCGGTTAATCGGCAGTCCCGGAGGCGATACCGGGGGGCAGTTAACCGAAGCGGTCCGGCACCAACCCTACACTCTGCTGCTTTTAGATGAAATTGAGAAAGCGCATTTGAAAATCCTCAATTTATTTTTACAGGTATTGGATGAGGCCAGATTAACTGACGGAACCGGCCGGCTGGTGGATTTTGCCAACACGATTATTATTGCCACGACCAATGTGGGCACGAGTTTGAAAAATAATCCAAAAGAGGCAGAGGTGTTGGAAAAGATTGAAGCGCATTTTCCGCCTGAGTGGTTAAACCGGTTTACCGGGCTGATCGTCTTTTCCCCATTGAGTGAAAAAGAAGTGGAGGCGGTGGTGAGACTAAAACTAAATAAATTAAGCCAGGGGTTGTTAAAACAGGAAATAGAGATCAGTTTTGATGAAGCGGTGATTAAGCAGTTAAGCCGGGAAGGATTTTCCCCTAAATGGGGCGGCCGGCAGGTGGACAGAATTATTCAGGAAAGTGTGGCGAATGTAATTGCCGAAAAAATTCTTAAAGGCGAAGTGAAAAAAAGACAGCCCTGGGTGTTGAAAAACTTATGAAAACTCTAGCTGAGCGGCTGGAAGCCTTAAAAAAAATCATTAAATTCGAGGAAAAAAAGCAGGAACTGGCTGAATTGGAAAAACACGCCCAGGAGCCTCAATTTTGGCAAAATCGGGAACAGGCCCAGACTCAGATGAAAAAATTAAGCGAGTTAAACGAAGAAATCAGCGCCATTGAAAACTGCACGCTGGAGGCAGAGCTTCAGAAGTTGGAACTGAGCCAATATCTGTCCGGGCCTTATGACTCTGGTGAAGCGATTTTGTCGATTCATGCCGGACAAGGCGGCACCGAAGCAATGGATTGGGCAGAAATGCTCAAAAGAATGTATTTAAGATATGCGGAAAGAAATAATTGGAAAACAGAAATCATTAATGAATCATTAGGCGAAGAGGCCGGGATAAAAAGTACGACCATGACGATTGACGGCCGCTATGCTTATGGCTATTTAAAGCAGGAAAAAGGAACGCATCGGCTGGTCAGACAATCACCTTTCAATGCCAATAATCTAAGACAAACTTCATTTGCGGCAGTAGAAGTTTTACCAATTATTGATGAGGCGCAGGCAGCAGAAATTAAGGATGATGATTTGGAAATCAGTTTTTTCCGCTCTTCAGGGGCCGGCGGGCAAAATGTTAATAAAGTCTCCACTGCGGTCAGGTTAAAACACAAGCCGACCGGCATTGTGGTGGAATGCCAAACGCAAAGATTTCAGGACCAAAATCGGAAAGCCGCCTATAAACTATTGACAGCCAAACTTTGGCAAATTGAAGAAGAAAAAAGACAAGCAGAATTAAAACAGTTAAAGGGCGAGCAAAAACTAGCTTCCTGGGGAAATCAAATCAGATCATATGTCCTGCATCCTTATAAACAAATTAAAGATTTAAGAACCGGGTATACAGAAACAGATCCGGAAAAGGTGTTAGACGGCAACCTTGATGGATTTATCGAAGAAGAGTTAAAACTTATGTTATGATTAATTTATACAATAACAAGGAGGAATGATTTATGGTTGAAGTTAAACCTTTAAATTTATCCAGTGATGAAACCATGGCTCCGGTAACAACCCCGCCTGCCGGGAAAAAAGCCAAGACCAAACTCACATTATGGCTGATTAGTTTGGTTATTTTAGGAATAATTTCCGGATATGGTTTAACAAAGCTTAAAAAGCCTCAAGGGGTGACGCAGTTATCCCGAACCGCCCAAAACGGAATAGAAAAAGGAAAAACTTTCGGAGTGGTTGATGAAAAAGCCTTTAAAGATCAGGCAGAAGGAGAAATTGCCAGCGGCGGGATTGACGGGGAAGGTTCTCATCATTTGATCCGGGACGGCGGTGAATCCCAATATGTGTATTTAACTTCTTCAATTGTCGACCTGAACCAATTTCTGGGTAAAAAAGTCAGAGTGTGGGGTCAAACATTTGAAGCGCAAAAGGCCGGGTGGCTGATGGATGTCGGCCGCCTGGAAATTCTCGAATGATAGTCTTTCAAAAAGTCACTAAAATCTTCCCTGACGGCACTCAAGCTTTAGGGCAAGTTTCGTGTCAAATCAAAAAAGGCGAGTTTGTGTTTTTTATCGGCCCGAGCGGCGCCGGTAAAACAACAATCATGAAGCTGCTGCGACGGGAACTGTTGGCCAACGAAGGCACAGTGATTGTTAAAGATAAAAATTTAGCGGAAATGGAAAATAAAGAAGTGCCGTTTTTAAGAAGACAGGTAACGATGTGTTTTCAGGACTTTAAATTGTTGTCCGACCGAACAGTATATGAAAATATTGCTTTAAGTTTAGAAGTGGCTGGGGAAAAGGAAGAGGAAATAGAGAAAAGAGTGGCGGAAGCTTTAAAGAATGTGGGTTTAGAAAAAAAAGGCGGTTTTTTCCCTTTACAGTTATCCGGAGGCGAACTGCAAAGAGTGGGTATTGCCCGGGCAATTGTGGCTAAACCGGAAGTTTTACTGGCCGATGAGCCGACCGGCAACCTTGACCCGGAGTCGGCTTTTGAAATCTTAAAACTATTTAAAGAAATTAACTTATCCGGTACGACCGTTTTGGTGGCAACTCACAATGCGGAATTGGTCAACAAATTTGCCGAAAGAGTGATTGCTTTAAACATGGGGAAAATTGTCAGTGACACTCCTAAAGGCAGGTATGAAACAAGTCCAAAAATAAAAAATAAAAAATAAATATATGAATATTTTAAAAAAAACTTTAATTCAAATCAGACGGAGCCCGTTCCAAAATTTAACCGCCGTTATGACGACAACTTTGACCTTATTGGTGGTTTCGGTTTTCAGTTTATTATCCATCGGCTCGATAAAAATATTAAAATATTTTGAATCAGCCCCACAGGTAATTGCTTTTTTCAAGCCGGGACAGGATTTAAGCGAAACGCAGATTGTCAACATCAAAGCACAGCTGGATAAAACCGGCAAAGTAAATGAGTTCAGATACGTTTCGACCAGAGAAGCGGAAGCAATCTACAAGGAAAAAAATAAAGATAATCCCCTACTATTGGAGCTGGTTGACTACAATATCCTCCCGGCTTCGATCGAAATTTCAGCGAAAGATTTGAAAGATTTGAAAGAGTTAAAAAACATTCTTCAAACCCAGGAAGGAGTAGATGAAGTTGTTTATTACGAAGATATTGTCACTAATTTATCCCGCTGGATTTCCAGCGTGAAAAAACTGGGAGCGGGCGTAATTGCTTATTTAACCTTAGAGTCAATGTTGGTAATTTTAGTTATTATCGGAATGCAGATCGCCAGCCGGAAAGAGGAAATTGAGATTTTAAAACTTATGGGCGCCACGAACTGGTTTATCAGAAAACCATTTATTTTAACGGCTATGGCTTATGGATTGATAGGTAGTTTTTTAGCCTGGAGTTTAAGTTATTTATTACTGCTTTACTCGACTCCGTTTTTAGCTGAGTGGCTGGGTGATATTCCTTTGCTGCCTATTTCTTTCGGGTTGATAATGCTGCTTTTGGCAGGAGAATTAGTTTTAGGGGCAATGATCGGCATCATCGGCGGCTTATTGGCAACTCATAGATTCTTAAAAGAATAAAAAATCATGTGGAAAAAAATCTTGGGACTATCATTAATTTTATTTTTTGTAATGGCTGTCCTTCCAGTTATTGCCTTGGAAGAATGTACCGGAGATAAAGAAAAAGACCCAGAGTGTTGGAAAAGAAGAGGAAATGAACTTCAAGATTTACTCAATCAGAATCAAGGACAGCAAAAAACTCTAGCCAGCACCATTACCTATTTAAACAATAAAGTAGCTTTAACCGAAAGCCAAATTAAACAAACTGAGGAAGAATTAAAAAAACTGGAAGAAGATATTGCAACTTTGTCAGTAAAAATTAGCCGATTGGATGTAAATCTAAATGAAACTTCGACACTATTGATTCACCGTGTGGGTGAAGCTTATAAACGAGACGCCTTTAACCCAAACTTATATTTATTATCAACCGGAGGATTAACAGATTTTTTAACGCGAATGAAGTATTTAAAGTTAGCCCAACAGAATGATAAAAAAATTCTTTTGGAATTGCAAAGCTCCCGAGATGATAAACAACAACAAAAAGACTTAAAAGAAGAAAAACAAGCCCAAGTAGAAGATTTAAAAAAAGAGCTGGCCAGACAAACCGCCGCCCTAGCCAGTCAACGGAAAAACAAAGAACAGTTGTTGGAAATTACCAAGAATGATGAAAAAAATTATCAAGGTTTATTGTCTCAAGCCAGAGCGCAAAGAGCCGCTTTTAGTCAATTCGTAGCCAGCCGCGGCGGAGCGAGCATTTTGAGCAACCAAGAGCATTGCGATGACTGGGGTTGCTATTACAATCAAAGAGACAGTCGGTGGGGAACAAGGTCTTTAGGTAACAGCACTTTATCCGTGGCTGAATACGGTTGTTTAGTTAGTTCTGTGGCGATGATTGCCAACCATAAAGGATTTAATATCAATCCGCTTGATATTGCTGCTGAATCAAGCGCATTTTTCAGCCCTGATTTCGGTACGGCTTTATTAAATTATAGTATTAATATTAAAGGTAGAAATATTAGCCGAGAGTCAAGAAATTTGTCTGAGTTAGATAATATTTTGGCGAGCGGTCAACCAGTTATTGCCGGACTTTACTCATATTCAAACCCAAGCCATTTTATTGTAATTAAGAGTAAAAATGATAAGGGATATATTATGAATGATCCTTTCTTGCCAAATGGCTATGATAAACCTTTAACCGATCAATATAATGTTGGGGACATTAAAAGAATTGATATTGTTAATTTATAATTTAGTAATTTATGCCTGCCCAAAAAGTAACAATAAAAATTGTTAGCAGCACTATAAATAAATCTATATTTTTGCAACGCTGCCGCTTTGATTAAATATAGGTTTTACTAATTCCCAAGCTTTTTCGCCCAGCCAATTATCCGGTAATAATGCAAAAGGCAGTTGCGGATCATCTTTTAAAATTGAGAAAAAGTGAGATATCATCTCCTGGCTTGGTTTCTTTTTAGACCATTGCTTCATAAATTCCTGATAGCGCAAATTTAAATCGTCCAGCTTATAAACCCGGTTAATCAGGCTTAGATTGTCTTCTTCGCCGATACTGCTGTCTTTACCCAAGTCAGAAACCAAAACCAGTCCGGTTAAATCATTTGTACTGACGTAATCTTTAAGAATAGTTTTAGGGTTGTAGGGAGTCAGCCAAACTGATTCTTGAAGTAAACCGCAGCCAAGAGTTTTTAATAATTTTCGTAAATTATCGCGTTCGGGTTTTTTGTCTTCGGGGATGTCATAGCTAATTAAGTAAAGACGATCATCCCAAGTTCTTTCAGTCTGGTAAGCGGGCAGTATTGATTGAAGACGTTTTTGCCCCTGCTTAGTAATTTGGGGCTGATTTAATAAATGCTTGGAATAGTCAATTAAACCTTTCTGCTTCAACTGGTAAAAAGTATTGCGAATTTTATCCTGGTTCAACGATTGATGAAGTTTTTTGAAAATTTGGCTTAAAAATTTGCCAGTGCGCTTTGAGGGCATGGCTAAAGTCAGACCTAAAAAAAGACTCAATAAAACCAAATCATTCAGGTGGCTAACTAAACCCCAGCTCAAGTTTTCAATTTTCCGCCTGCGAGATTCTTCGTTGAACTTTCCCATAAATTTAAGTTACTATAAAATCTATATTTTTTCAATGCTGTAGCGTATGGAAAATATAGAATTTGGGTTTTGGGAAAAGTGGAGATAAAATTAAAGTAAGGACAGATGAAAAGCAAGTGACGATGGGGTAAGTGGGGATAAATAATGCTAGGCACATGAATAAATCCATTAAGAAAACTGGGTGTTGTATTATAGTAGGCGGTTTATTTTTAATTGTTTCCGCTACCCCAATCTCGGCAGCAATGGAATTTAAATTAGAGGGGATCGAAAACAATCCAGTAGAAATTAACTACGATCGATCAATCGATGTTTTATTTTCATTTAATAACGTAATTCCAACAAAAACATATTATTTGGCAGGAGTGTTTCAGCAAAGCGCCGGAAGTTACTATTTTGGTTATACTTGGAACGATAACTGGTATAAATATGGTGATGATTACACCAATTTCTATAAACTAGAGATAAAAGAAAGCAGTATCAGTGGTAAATTAAAAGTTAAACCGGATATTGACGCTAATGGTTTTAATGGAACAGGAGAATATCAATTAAAAATATATAGATTTTGCAGTAGTAAAACTCCTTGCGGGGAAACAAATTCTGTTGCTGTTAAAATAATTGCTCCGCCCAGCCCGAGTCCATCACCATCGCCAAGTCCAAGCCCGGCAGCATCACCTTCTCCATCACCAAGTCCCTCGCCATCGCCGACGCCGTTACCGTCAAAGTCCCCTAGTCCGACACCGTCAGAAGAGCCTACAAGGACAGACCTTGAAGGTGAAGCTACCCCGACGGGCGAAGTTTTAGGTGAAGCTGAGGCTTCGCCAACAGCAGAGACAAAGAAGAAAAATCCACTTACTTTGTCTTTTATTTTAATCGGTTTAGGAACAATTCTACTAGCAACAACCGGAATAGTCTTTTATAATCAAAGGCATGAAAGAAAAATTTAAGCTTTGGCTACCGGTAATTTTGTGGGGCGGAGTTATTTTTTTCTTTTCCAGTATGGCGATTAA
>CAZDQA010000006.1:0-16728 GCA_964507605.1 uncultured Pseudomonadales bacterium
TTTGTTAACCACACGATTTTGAGTCGTGCGCGTCTGCCAGTTCCGCCACCGCGCCAAAGTGATATAATTCTAGCACAATGAAAAAGATTTTAACGAAAAAAACCAACAAAAATTCCTTCCCATTAGATATTCTAGATATTGCCGGAAAATATAAAGCCAAAAAAGGTCAATCCGCCCTGAAAGCAAGAGAGTATATGGAAACACATTATCGAAGGGTGTAATTATGCTTAATGTTAACCAACTAAGAAACGGGACAGCCTTTGAAATGGACGGCCAGCCGTATCTGGTGTTAAAGTACGAGTTTACCAAGATGGGGCGGGGGAACGCGACTATTAAAGTCAAAGTGAGAAATTTAAAAACTAATTCCGTTACCATTAAGAGTTTTAACAGCGGCAACAGCGTTCAGGATATTCAGTTACAGCGGAAGAAAATGCAGTACTTATATTCAGATGCCAATAATAGTATTTTTATGGACCCGGCCAGTTATGAGCAGGTGGAAGTCAGCAATGAGCTGATTGAGGAACAAAAGCCGTATTTGTCTGATGGGATGGAGGTGCAGGTATTATTTTGGGACCCTTCGGCAGGCTCAGGGCAGGAGGTGGCGCTGTCTTTGGAATTGCCGCCGAAACTGGCTTTTATTGTTAAAGAGACTGATCCGGGAGAAAAAGGCAACAGCGTGGCCAATATTTATAAACCGGCGAAGCTGGAAAACGGTTTGAACGTAAAGGTGCCGCTGTTTATTAAACAAGGGGAAAGGGTAGTGATTGATACCAGAGACGGTAGTTATGTGGCGAGAGCGTAAGTAACGATTAAAACGACTATAAAAATTTGCCAGATTAAACCCCAGGGAAGATTAAGTTTTCGATGGAGCTTACTTTGCAGTTTTTTAATTGAAGAAAAAGGGGGAAAGTTCCAGTCAAAAATATGGTAAGGGCTTTCGAGCCAATCGGGAAGCTGAGCGACAAACATCATCGGGAATAAGTAAGTTAAAGAGACAGTGGTTTTAAAGATGAGAAATCCAAGCCAGAAACCGATGGCCGCATCAGCCAGACAGATAAAGACGGTGTTTAATTTAGACCGCTGGGTGTAACGGGTGCGAAAATCCCAATGAGGAATCAGGTCGGCCAAAAAATGAAAGCTAAGAGCAAGAGGATAGCCGAAGACGGGATTGGGAACGAGTTTGGCAATCGAAGCGCCGATTAAAGCATGGGAACTGGCAAGCATGAGAAACAGTATAACATGTTATACTGTAAATTATTATGTGGCCGACTTTGATTGCCATTGGACCGATAGCGATCCACTCATTTGGGTTAATGTTGTTTTTGGGTCTGTTTTTCGGCGGGTTTGTATTTTGGCAGAAGGGGAGAGAAGAAGGAACAGCCGAAGATAGCTTGATGGATGGTTGGTTGATCAGTGGTTTAGTCAGCTTATTGGTGGCGAGGACCTGGATGGTGTTGACGCATTGGCCGGAATTCAACAGCTGGTATCGGATCTTGTTTTTAACCAAATTTCCGGGTTTGGCTTACGAGGGAGCGTTTTTCGGTTTTTGGCTAGGGATGATAATTTGGATATTAAAGAAAAAGTGGGTGTTTTGGCCGATGTTGGAAGCAGCGGTTTTCAGCCAATTGGTGGTGGAGATGTTTGGCTGGCTGGGCCAATTTTTAGCTGTGGGCAATTTAAAATCTCCCTGGCAGATGATTTGGGCGATAGGCTTAATCGGACTTTATAAGCTGTTGAAATTTTGGGAAAAGAAGTACCGGGGATTCAGCAAGCCGGGATTTTTAGCGGCGGTTTATTTGTGCGGTTTAGGACTGCTGCAACTAGTGTTAAGAAGTAGGTGGCTAGGTGGGGCGTTAATAATTTCGGGTCTATTGCTTTTGCTGGAACGAACCGGTAGACTAAATAGACCTAAAGTTAAATCAGAAAAAGTTAAACCAATTAAAGTTAAATCAACGCGCAAAAAATTAGGGTTTGATTTTAAATAGTCCGCCGGAGGCGAGATAAATATGTCCAGAATTAAATTTCCTTTACAAGTTTTAAATCCTTTAAAAAAATATTTGCAGAGGGAGGAGAAAAAGTTAAAGCACCGGAAAATAGAGTTGGAGAAAGAAGATCCGTTTATTGATCAGGAAAGAGTGAATGATAATGCGGCGGTTGATGCGGAAGCGGCAGAGGAGTTTGGGCACGATCGGGTTTCCGCTCTAAAACTGGAGATTGACAAGACATTGATCCGGATCAGAAAAACTTTAACCAGAATTAAGTTAGGCAGATTCGGTATTTGCGAGGAATGTAAGCAGATGATCGATACGGACCGATTGGCAATAGACCCGACGGCGACCCTTTGCATTGATTGTGCCAAGAAAAATGCCAAGTAAATGGATATTGAGCGTGGTTTGTTTGCTGCTGCTTGATCAGGGGATAAAAGGCATGCTGGTTAATTCTGAATTCAGAGTGATTAATAGCGGGATAGCGCTGGGGTTAGGAGGAGCTTGGGCTTGGCTCTGGCCAGTGGTAGTGATAATATTACTCCTGGCAATATTAGTTAAGTTTAAATTTAATTGGCAGACAGGTTTGATTACGGCCGGGGGATTGGCTAATCTTATTGATCGGGTGAGATGGGGTGGAGTAGTCGATTATTTCGCGCTGATTTATTTACCCCGATTTAACTTAGCGGATTGTCTGATTCTGGCAGGACTGATTGGCTTAATGTATAGTTTTGTTAATGGAAGTAAAAATAATCTTTGAGGATAATGATTTATTGGTGGTGGATAAGCCGGCCGGAATGGTGGTTAATCGGGCGCAAACAACCAAGGGCCGGCTGACTTTGGAGGATTGGCTTAGAGAACGAAAAACGCAAAACGAAAAAAGTAAAATTTTAGACAGACAAGGTATTGTCCACCGTTTGGATAAAGAGACCAGCGGAGTGTTGGTAGTGGCCAAGTCTGAATCGGTGATGAAAGCCTTACAGGAGCAGTTTAAAAGAAGACTGGTAAAAAAAACTTATTGGTGTTTGGTCCATGGTTTAGTCGTACCCAAGGAGGGAAGGATTAATTTGCCGATCAGCCGCAATCCATTTAATCGTCAAAGATTCGGAGTGTTTATCGGCGGTCGGGAAGCGGAAACTGACTATCGGGTTTTGAATTATTACCATGGGCTTACGGGAAAATTTTCCTTAGTGGAAGTAAAGCCAAAAACCGGCCGGACCCATCAAATCAGGGTGCATTTTAAAAACTTGGGTTTTCCTTTAGTAGGGGACGAATGGTATGGGGGAAGAAAAACCAGTAAAAAAGACAGAGTTTGGTGTCCGAGATTATTCCTGCAGGCGATGGCGATAGAGCTAAATCAGCAAGTATTTCGAACTAGTTTAGCAGTCGATTTACAGGGAGTGCTCAATAAACTAACAAAAGATTGATATGAGGCTCTTTTCTAAAATTTATACACTTTTAGCAGTTACTGACTTAGAAATATTAAAATAATAATGATATAGTTTGATAGTAAATGAAACGTTTAAAAAGTTGGAAAAAATTAGTGATTGGTTTTTTTGGTTTTACGCTAGGTTTGATTTTTGTCAGCTGGTTGATCAGGGGAGTTAAAGCCAGCCAATGGGATGGGCAAGGACAGTTCGGTTGGGTGATTCAAGCTGAGGAGATGAGAGTGAAGATCATTATTCCCAACCAGAAAAAATTAATCATTTTAATTATTCCTAACAATACGATTGTTAAAGTTGGTTTTGGCTTTGGAGAGTACCGTATTAATAAGGTTTATGAATTAGGCAAGTTAGAAAACCAAGGCGGTAAAGTTTTGACGAGAACAATCCAGGAATTCCTGGGGGTAGGGATTAAAGGTTGGCAAGCAGGGAACAAATCTAATTTGAGCTGGTGGGATAAATTTAGATTAAAGTGGGGGGAGAAATTGACAGTTAATCAAACGGAGACGATTGAATTAAAAGACAAGGCTTCCTGGCAGCCGGAACAATTAAGCGACGGCAGTTTGATTTACCGGGTTAATCAATCTTGGTCGGATGAGCTGATTCACCAGGAAATTTTTGATCAAGAGATTTCTCAAGAAGGATTGACAGTGGCAGTTTTAAATGCCAGCGGGGTTGATGGAGTGGCTGGTAATATCAGCCGGTTAATCAGCAACTTAGGGATAGAGGTGAGGCTGGTCAGCAATTTAGCCACACAGGATAACTCGGAAGTGGTAATTAATAAAAAAAGCCAGAAAGACAGCAAAACTTTAAAGAAGATTATTGATAGCTTGGGAATTAATACCGTCAGAGTGAGTGATACATTAGAGCAGAGGTCTGATATAGTTGTGATAATCGGCCGGGACTATACCTATTTATAGATAAAGTGTTACAATTGAAGCGATGTCCGGGCATTCTAAGTGGTCAACAATTAAGCATAAGAAAGAAGCCACCGATTACAAACGGGGGCAGATTTTTACCAAGCTGGTGCGGGCGATTACTGTGGCCACACGCGACGGGGGCCCGGATCTTGACAGTAATTTTAAGTTAAGATTAGCCGTAGAAAAAGCCCGTCAGGTGAATATGCCTAAAGTGAACATTGATCGGGCGATTGAAAAGGGAACGGGGACAGGCGGAGGAGGGTTTATGGAAGCGGTTTATGAAGGCTTTGGTCCGGGGAGCATGGCCGTGATTGTCGAGGTTTTAACAGATAATAAAAACCGGACGGTGAGTGAATTAAAGAAGATTTTTGAAAGGAGCGGGGGATCGTTAGGGCAGCCTGGTTCAGTGTCATTTTTATTTAATAAAAAAGGCAGATTGATAGTGGAGAAAAAGGAGGCGGCGGATGAACAGATGCTGAAATTAATTGATATGGGAGTAGATGATGTTTTAGAAACAGAGGCGGGGATTTGCGTGCTGACACCGGCTAATTGTTTGGATGAAGTTAAATCTAAGGTTGAAGCCGAAGGTTCATTGGTTAAGGAGGCGGAGTTAGTATATTTAGCTAAAAACTCCCTTGATTTAGACCAGGCAACAAGAATAAAAGCAGAGAATTTTTTAGACGAGCTGGATGATTTAGATGATGTCCAGGAAGCCTATACTAATATATGACAAAAAGAATGAAGTTGGTAATTGTGGCGGTAGCTTTATCTTTAGGCTTATTGGGGATTCAATCAATCGATGTCGATGCCCGCTATCAGGCCATTGGTTTGTTGGCGGGAGTGGCCTATGGCTTATCGGCTTGGGCCTTATTTAATGATTTGAAAGGAATGGAGTGGTTAACAGTGTTAATTTTACCGGTTTTATATCCGGTAGCCGTGGCTTTGTTTTATTTTTTGTTACCGGTGAGGTTATTAAGCCGGGTGATGATATTAAGTATTTTCGGGATTGGCATGTATGCCTTGCTGTTAACGGAAAATATTTTTAGCGTGGCGGCAATCAGAACGATCCAGCTGCTGCGGGCGGCCCATGCCGTGGGATTTTTACTGACTTTACTGGTGGCTTTCTTTTTGTGGGATACGCTGTTTTCTTTTCGCTTGGCGCCCTGGTGGAATGCTTTAGGCGTCGGGATTACCAGTCTGCCCTTAATTTTACAGGGGTTATGGAGTGTGAATCTGGAAGAGAAAATCAGCCGGGAGGTAGTCAATAACAGTTTGGGTTTAAGCTGGGGGTTGACAAGTTTGGCTTTAATGATCAGTTTTTGGCCGGTGACGATTACGATTGCCTCTTTATTTTTAGTGACCGGTTTGTATGTCGGCTTGGGATTAATTCAAAATAGAATATCCGGGAGATTATTTAAAAAAACAGTAACAGAATATCTTTGGGTGTCCGGTTTGGTGGCGGGGTTAACTTTTTTATTGGCCCGGTGGAAGTAGAGGAGTGGTAAAATAATTATAGGACTTATAAAATTATAGGTCCTATAATTATAGGTGAGTTTTCACGAAATTGTATCTTATTTTTCACGATTTGGATTGATATATCAATCCTTTTTTCTGAACGAGTTTGATATAGTTTGGCGGTGGATAACTTTTGAAGAGAGAGAATAGGGCTAGCGGCCGGGATATGGAAGTGAATGAGTAAAAGCGAAGAGAAGGTTGGTAAGAAGAATAGGAAGATAAGGTTATTCTCAGGTTAACATACTCCCTGTTTAAAAGTGACGGTGGTTTAGTAGGTTAGTGGTTTCTTCGGGTGGGTACTATGTCGCACAATGTATCTTTTGCGACTATGCTCCGGGGCCAGGGAGAAGAGGGTTTAAGTTAGTACTTTGGCTGATTTATGATTAAGAAAAAATTTATTTGTAAAACAGGCAGCACAATTTTATTAAAATCTCCTCTCTCCGGGGCTTTAGCTGTTTTTGCTTTTTCCGAAATTACCCCGAAAGTATCAAAGACTCGCCTATTGGTTAAAAGTAGGACATTACCCTGCGGTAAATATATAAACTCGGCTTAAAAACGATTTGGTGCGGTTTTCTTGAGGAAAAATGCTGTCAAATTTAGCCTTTTTTGGTAAAACCGACGTTTCTTTTGATCATTTTGATGGCTGGTTGGTGAAGTTTTTCCTTAGCAGTGGACCAAGTAAGGTTTTCTAAAATCACCGGCTTGATGTTTTGGTCAAATAAATCGTAAGTGGTGGCCAAAACGCAGCAGTCAGTGTCAAAGCCGCACAAATGAACTTCGGTGATGCGGTTTTGTTTTAGGCGGCGTTTGATGGCCGGGACTTTGACTGCCGAAAGAATGTTTTTATAGAACAAGTTATTTTTGTGGGTGAACTTTTTTAACTCGTCACAAATTTCAGTGGCCGGCGGCTGCTGACAGCCTCGCCAGCCGGCAATCTGCCACAAGGGCGAAGTCGGAGTGTTTTTAAATGCGGTAAAATAGATCTGTTGGTATCGGCTTGAGTTTTTCTCGAGAAAATTTTTGATCTTGAGGACAATCGGTTTGGTCTCCCGATTGAGAAAGAATTTCTGGGCATCGATAATGATCAAAGCCTGCCTCATAAAGTGATTATATCACTCTAGCCGTGCTTATTGACTTTTTTTAGATAATGTCGCACAATAATTATTAGATCTGTAAATTTATCCACAAGATAATCTTATAGTCTTTTAAAATTAATAGGGTAAAAGGGTTGATATATCAGCCTATCCCCTACTTATCCACATATTGGCAGGTAACCTAAATGAGTGCTAAAGATAAAATACTAAGGAAAAGCGAACATCTACTCACCAGATACATCGAGGAGTTTTTGGAGTATCTGGAAATTGAGCGTAACTGTTCGCGACTGACGGTGAGAAATTACCGGCATTATTTGTCCCGTTTCCTCGAGTGGGCGGAGAAAAATGAGCCTAGATTTAAGCTGGAAGATTTAAGTTTGGATAAGATTACCCGCTACCGAGTTTTTTTAGCCAGATTAACAACGCCAAGAGATGAACCCTTAAGCCGGGCAACGCAGGCTTATCATATAATTTGTTTAAGGTCATGGTTAAAGTATTTGGCCAAGAGGGATATTAAGACCTTGTCAGCGGAAAAGATTGAGCTGCCGAAAACTGAAAGCAAGTCGTTGAAATTTTTAACTTCTGAGCAAGTGGAGAGATTGTTAAACAGCGTCGGAATATCCACTTTGCCTCAGTTAAGAGATAAAGCGATTTTAGAAACTTTGTTTTCTACGGGTTTAAGGGTGTCAGAACTGACTCGGTTGGATCGAGACGAGATTGATCTTAACCGGGGCGAGTTTGGCGTGATCGGTAAAGGGGGTAGACAAAGAGTGGTGTTTTTATCAAAAAGGGCCAAGGAATGGCTTAAGCGCTATTTGGATAAGCGGGAGGATGATTGGCGGCCGTTGTTTATTCATTTTGGCGGGAGCAAAGATCAAATAAATGAAGGGGAAAAAATGAGGTTGACTCCCCGATCAGTCCAGAGGATTGTGAAGAAATATATTAATGCAGCCAAGATCCCGGTGAAGATTACCCCGCATGGGTTGCGCCATTGCCTTCATCAGGAAACCAGAATAGTTTTACCTCATAAAATTATTCCAGCTCAATGGTTTTACCAAGAAGGGCAAAAAGAGTTATTGGCGATTAATTGGCAGAAAATGCAGTTAGTTAAAGCTAAAGTTGTTGGTAAAGAAAAACATACAAGCAATAAATTATTATCAATTTGGGCTGACGGTTATGAGATAAAAGTAACTCCAGAACATAGATTTTTTACTTGCGGCAGTGACGGGATTGAAGAGATTTATGCCAGAGATATTAAATTTGGCCAATGGTTGGCCGCTTGCCGTGGTTTTAAATTGTCCGGAGAAAAAATCTTCAATCCAAAATTATGGCGATTGATAGGCTATATTTTAGGTGACGGAACTGTTTCTTTAAGAAGAAGGGCAGTGTTATTAAGCGATAAAAATGTAGAGTTTTTAAAATATTATTCCAGAATAGTTAAAAAACAGCTAAATTTAAAGTTAAAAATTGAGAAATCACCAAGTAGTAATTCTTTTATTGGAACAATTTATTCAAAAAAATTGGTAGTTATGTTGCAATCATTAAGAATTAAACCGCCTTCGAGATTAAAGAGAGTTCCCAAATTACTTTTTAGAGCCACAGAATCAGAAAAGAGAGAGTTTTTGGCTGGATTTTATGATGCTGAAGGCAACCAAGGCGATCCAAAAATGTTTTCTTCAAGCCTTGAATTATTAAAAGATATTCAGATGATTTTATTGTCATTAAAAATAGACAGCCATCTTAATAAAAGAATGAGAAAAGTTAAATTGCCTGGCGGAAAAATTATTGATAATACAATTTATGTTTTGAACATTTTGCACTTACCAGATCAAAAGCAGTTTGTTAAAAAGATAAGCACTTTAAAGAAAATTAATCTGATGCCAGGATTTGAAGGTGAGAAGCTGCCGGTAGGAAGTTTGTTGCGAGCGCTGATTAAAGAAACAGACAAGTCAAATTGTTATTGGAGCGAAGATTTGAAGGTAAAGTACGGCATTAAATATAGAAAAAGATATTTAAATTCACTTTGTCCAACAAGGGAAACGGTTTTGAAGATGATCGCTGTTTTAAAAGATCGGGAATTTTCCAGTCATCGCCTGGATATTTTAGAAAAAATTACTAAAACTCAACATATTAAATGGTTAAGAGTAAAAAAAATTGAATTAATAAAAAATGGTGACTTTGTTTATGATTTTACGGTTGAAGAGATGGAAAATTTAATTACAGATGGTTTTATTTCTCATAATTCTTTCGCCACGGATTTATTAATGGCCGGGGCGGATATCCGGGCGGTTCAGGAAATGCTGGGGCATAAAAATATTGCGACGACACAAATATATACTCATGTCACCAATCAGCACTTAAAAGAATTGTATCAAAAGTATCATTCGGGGAATAAGTAGAGCCTACAAGGACGGACCTTGCAGGCTATAATTATATCAATGCCCTCGAAAAATATTATTAAAGAATACGTCGCGGAAGCTTGCTATCATGTTTATAATCGGGGTGTGGCTAAACAGAATATTTTTCTTGATGAACAAGATTACAAGACATTTTTATCTTATTTAAAAATATATTTATCCAAAATAGATGAATCAAAAAAAACTGCTCCAACCCGGAAATTAAAGAATTTTTTTGAAGAACTTACGCTCTTGGCTTATTGTTTAATGTCTAATCATTTTCATTTGTTGGTATGGCAGAAAGACCCAATGACAATGGCTAATTTTATGAGGTCGATTGCCACGAAATATTCACGGTATTTTAACAAAAAGTATAATAGAGTTGGTCCTGTTTTTCAAAGCAGATATAAGGCAGTGTTAGTTACAGGAGAGAATCAGTTTATTTATCTTTCAAAATACATTCATCGAAATCCCCTACCTACAAGGACGGACCTTGTAGGTCTTGAAGGTTATAAATACTCAAGTTATCTGAATTACTTAGGGTTAATTAATCAAACATGGCTAGGTACGTCCGAAATTATAAGTTACTTTTCTAAATCTAATACAGGAGAGTCGTATAAAAAATTTGTTGAGGAAATTGACGAAAGAGACTTATTTATTATTAAAGATACAATGTTAGATTTTGATTATTAGGCCTACAAGGACGGACCTTGTAGGTTATTCTTCTTGTTTTTCCAGCAGGGCGACGGCGGCGACGGAGTCGGCGGACTTGGCAAAGCGCATGAGAATAACGCCCTGGGTGGAGCGGCCGATGCGCTTGATGTTTTTTAAAGGCAGTTTGATTACCTGGGCTTTTTTGGAAGTTAACAGTAAAGTTTCGATCATTTCCGTGACCATGTGGGCAGAGACGATTTTACCGGTTTTGTCGGTTACCTGGGAGACTTTAACCCCTTTGCCGCCGCGTTTTTGCAAAGGGTATTCATATATATCAGTCCGTTTACCTAAGCCTTTTTCCATGACGACTAACAAATCCTGGAAGAACTTACGCTTGCCTTTAATTTTTTTGCGGTCCGGATTAAAAACCGCCATGCCGACGACATAATCGTTAGGATTGAGGCGGATTCCCCGAATCCCCCGGGCTGAGCGGCCGATCGGCCGGGCATCGGTTTCATTAAAACGGACAGACATGCCGTTGTGGGAGACTAATAAGATATGATTTTTACCGGTAGTTTGTTTGACCCAAACCAGCTGGTCGTTTGCATCTAAGTTGATGGCAATAATCCCGTTGGTGCGGATGTTGGCATAAAGACTGGTAGCGGTTTTTTTAATTACCCCCTGTTGGGTAACCATTAGTAAATAGCCTTTTTCCAGTTCGTCTTTGGCCAGATTAAGCACTGACTGGATTTTTTCGTCTGAGCCAATGTTAATTAAGTTAATAATGGCTTGGCCTTTGGCCTGGCGGGAACTTTGAGGGAGCTCATAAACCTTGAGCCGGAAAACCCGGCCCTGATTAGTAAAAATAAGCAAGGTATCGTGAGTGTTGGCGGAGAAAATCCGGCTGATTTCGTCTTCTTCTTTGGTGCTCATGCCGGTTACGCCTTTGCCGCCGCGGCGTTGAGCGCGGTAGGTGTTCATCGGCATTCTTTTGATATAACCGGTTTTAGTCATGGTGACTAAACAGGCTTCTTCGGGCTCCAGGTCTTCATCAGAAAACTGTTTTAAAGAAGACTTGATAATTTTGGTGCGGCGGGGATCAGCATACTTGGTTTTTAGTTCAGCCAGTTCCTGACTAATAGTCTCGATAATTTTTCCCGGAGTGACCAGCAGGGTGGTTAAGCTTTTGATGGTTTTCAAAATTGCCTGATACTCATCTTCAATTTTTTGCCTTTCCAAAGCGGCCAGGCGCCTTAACTGCATGTCCAGGATTGCCTGGGCCTGGATGTCTGACAAATTGAACTTTTTCATCAAGTTTATTTTGGCGACATCAGCATCTTTAGATTTTTTAATGGTATCAATGACGGCGTCCAGATTATCCAAAGCGATTTTTAAACCTTCTAAAATATGGGCCCTGAGTTTGGCGGCTTTAAGTTCGAATTGGGTCCGGCGGATTACCACCAATTGGCGGTGGCGGAGGTATTCAAGTAATATTTGGCGCAGGTTGCAAAGCTGAGGAGTGTTGTCGACCAAGGCGACTAAATTGGCCGGAAAGCTGGTTTGCAGTTCAGTGTGCTTGAAAAGATTATTTAAAACCGCTTTCGGTTTGGCCTCTTTTTTTAACTCGATGGCAATCTGCAGGCCGGTCCGGTCCGATTCATCGCGGATATCCCGGATGCCGTTGATTTTTTTATTTCTGGCCAGATCGGCGATTTTAGCAATTAAACGGGCTTTATTAACCTGGTAAGGCAGTTCGCTGATGATAATTTTAAAGTTATTTTTAGCTTCAACAATGTTGGTTTTAGCCCGGACAATGATACTGCCTTTGCCGGTGGTGTACATTTGTTCAATATTAGAAACATCATAGATAATACCGCCGGTGGGAAAGTCCGGTCCGGGTAGAACGGCCATTAAGTCAGCGGAAGTGATGATTGATTCCAGGTGGCCGGCCAAAAGATTGGGTTTAATTGTTTCCGGATCTCTTAAATTTTTTGGCTGTTTTTCATGAGGGACAATCTTGGTTTTTTTAATGACCAGTTTGATCGCTTCAATCACTTCGCCTAAGTTATGAGGCGGAATTTTAGTGGCCATACCGACGGCAATGCCGTCAGCACCCATCAGTAAAAGATTGGGTAACTTGGCCGGCATGACCGTGGGTTCTTTGAGGGAACCGTCGAAGTTGTCGATAAAATTAACTGTATCCTGGTTAAGCTCATTTAAAAGTTCGTCGGAGATTTTAGCCATGCGGACTTCGGTGTAACGCATAGCGGCCGGCGAATCGCCGTCCACTGAGCCAAAGTTACCGTGGCCATCAACTAACGGATAGCGCAGGGAAAAATCCTGGGCCATACGGACCATAGCATCATAAACAGCCATATCGCCATGAGGATGATATTTACCTAAAACTTCGCCAACCACGCGGGCACTCTTTTTGTAGGGAGAAGAATGGGTAATCCCCTGCTCTTTCATGGCATAGAGAATGCGGCGGTGGACCGGTTTTAAACCATCGCGGACATCCGGCAGGGCCCGGGCGACAATGACGCTCATGGCATAATCCAGATAACTTTTTTTCATCTCCTGAGTGATTTCCACTCTTTGGAGTTTGCCGATATTCATAAGGATTATTCCATCCCGGGATGGAATGACATCCCGGGATGGAATGTCATTTTCCTATAATTTTTATAACAAATGGGGCAATCAGTAAAGCGACAATCTGGACGATTTTCATCATCGGATTTAAGGCCGGTCCGGAGGTATCTTTTAAGGGATCGCCAACCGTATCGCCGACCACGGCCGCTTTATGAGTATTGCTGCCTTTGCCGCCAAAGTGGCCGTCTTCAACATATTTTTTAGCATTATCCCAGGCTCCGCCGGAGTTGCACATAAAAAAGGCCAATGTTAAGCCGGAAACAACTACTCCGCCTAAAAAGCCGCCTAAGCTTTCGGCACCCAAAAGACTGGTAAGGATCGGGGCGGCAATGACAATAATGGCCGGAATGACCAATTCTTTTTGGGCGGCAACAGTGACAATTTCGACCGCCTTAGAATAATCCGGGGCAGCCGTGCCTTCCATAATACCTTTGATGGTTTTGAATTGGCGCCGGACTTCCTGGACAACGCTAAAGGCCGCCCTGCCGACTGAAGCAATCAGCCGGGAGCTGAATAAAAACGGCAAAGCGCCGCCGATTAACAGTCCGGCAAAAACCTTAGGATTGGCAATATTAATTTTGGTTAAACCGGTGACTTCGAAATAAGTGGCAAATAGCGAGGAAGCGGCCACGGCCGCCGAACCAACAGCAAAGCCCTTGGTTAAAGCTTTAGTGGTATTGCCAACAGCATCCAGGCTTTCGGTGACTTTGGCGGCCATGCCTTTTAACTGGGCCATTTCCACCATGCCTTGAGCATTATCAGCGATCGGGCCGAAGGTGTCTAAAGACATAATAATGCCGGTCGTAGCTAACATGCCCATGCCGGCTAAGGAAATGCCGTAAAAACCGAGTAAAGCATAGCCGGCGGCAATGGTAGCGGCAACAACCAGGACGGAAACAAAAGTAGATTCCAAACCCAGAGCCAAGCCGGCAATTAAGTTGGTGCCGGCGCCGGTTTCCGCAGCTTTAGCGGTATTGACGACCGGTGGTTCACCCGGTCCGGTATAGTATTTAGTGATATATAAAAGGGCCATCATGGCAATAATGCCGACGACTGAGGCGTAACCGGCCCGGGGTTCTCTTAATAAATAAACAGCCAGGGCCATGAAAACAACAACTGAAGAGGCGGCGGAAACAATAAAGCCGCGGATTAAAGGTTTAATTGGGTTTTCCTGATTAGATTTAGCTTTAACAAAAAAGGTGCCTAAGATTGAAGTGAGGATAGCCCCGGACCGGGCAAGGAGCGGGAAAACGACGCCTTTAAGGCCGAATAAGTGGCCGCCTAAAATCATGGCGGCGACAATGGTTAAAGCATAGGATTCAAAAACATCGGCGGCCATACCGGCGCAGTCGCCGACATTATCACCAACGTTATCAGCAATGACCGCCGGATTGCGCGGATCATCTTCAGGGATGCCGGCTTCGATCTTGCCGACTAAATCGGCGCCAACATCAGCGGCTTTGGTAAAAATTCCGCCGCCGACCCGCATGAATAGAGCTAATAAAGCGGCGCCAAAACCATAACCTAGCAAAATATCAGTGGCGTTTTTAGTGACCATTTCCGCCCCTTGGGAAATATAGGCAAAGTAGGAGTACATATAAATTATTGAAACACCCAAGAGACCCAAACCAACAACCAACATGCCGTTAACCGTGCCGGCCCTAAAGGCAGTTTTTAAGGCGGGATTTAAACCTTTGATAGCATTATTAGCAGTTCGGACATTAGCGTGAACGGCAATCCACATGCCAAAATAGCCAATCAGGGCGGAAAAAAGCGCGCCTAAGATAAAAGTGGCGGCCTGGCCAATACCTAAACCTAAACCAATAGCCAAAGCTAAAATTAACATGATCGGCAGAATGACTTTGAATTGGCGGGCCAGATAGGCCATGGCGCCGTCTTTGACGGCTTTGCCAATCGCCCGGAGCTTAGCCTCACCAGGATCTTCTGCTAAAACTTGCTTGGATAAAATTAAGCCGTAAGTTAAAGCGGCTATAGCCGTGGCCGGGGCAAAAAACAAAGCAATCAGTTGAATGTTCATAAATTTTCTTTCAGATATCTAAAGTAGCCATTTTAGCATTAGATTGGATAAATTTTCTACGGGGAAGAACTTCTTCACCCATAAGCATAGTAAAAACTTCATCAGCTTTTTGGGCGTCTTCAATCATCACTTGTTTTAAGATTCTGGTTTCCGGATTCATGGTCGTGCTCCAAAGTTGTTCGGGATTCATTTCGCCTAAGCCTTTGTAGCGCTGGAGAGTAACTCTTTGATTAATTAAAGTTTTAAGATACAGGTCTTTTTCATCATCAGAATAAACGTATTTGTCGATTTTATTGTGATTAATTTTAAATAAAGGCGGCAGGGCAATGTATAAAAAGCCGTGGTCAATAATCGGCTTTAAATGCCTGAAGAAAAAAGTCAGCAATAAGGTGGCAATATGTTCGCCGTCGACATCGGCATCGCACATAATGATAATCCGGTGGTAGCGCAGTTTTTCCGGATTCATGGTTTCACCGATACCCATACCTAAAGCAATCACTAAATCTTTGAGTTCCTGAAACTGAATTATTTTATCCAAGCGGGCCCGTTCAGTATTTAAGATTTTGCCGCCTAAAGGCAGGATTGCCTGATATTTGCGGTCTCTCCCCTGCTTAGCGCTGCCGCCGGCCGAATCGCCTTCGACAATAAATAGTTCGGAAACTTGAGCGCGTTTTTCCTGGCAGTCGGCCAGTTTTCCCGGCAAGGTCATGCCTTCCAGGGCGCCTTTGCGGATAACCGCGTCTTTAGCGGCCCGGGCGGCTAATCTGGCCCGGGCGGCCAATAAGATTTTATCTAAGATGGTTTTAGCTTCGTTGGGATGTTCTTCAAAATAGGCGGTTAGACCTTCTTTAACAACGGAAAAGACGGCTGACTGAGCTTCGGGATTGTTAAGCTTGGTTTTGGTTTGGGATTCAAATTGAATGTCATTGCTGGGCATTTTGACAAAAACAACGGCAGTTAAACCTTCGCGCAGATCATCGCTGACCAGCTCCCCGCCATTATTATTTTTTTCAGCATAGTCTTTAACTACCCGGCTTAAAGCCATTTTAAAACCGGTTAAGTGGGTGCCGCCGTCAATTGTATTGATAACATTGGCAAATGATTGAACATTTTCAGTGAAACTGTCGTTATATTGAAGGGCGATTTCCACGCCGACGGAAATGTCCAAATCGGCAACTTGTTTACTAAAATAAATTACCGGATGAAGGGCCTTTTTACTTTTATTTAAATGAGTGACTAAAGATTTAATGCCGCCGTCAAAATAAAAATGGCATTCTTCATTCTCCGGTTCATTAAAAAGGTGAAAGGAAAGGTTGGCAATTAAAAAAGCTCTTTCCCGGCAAAGGTTTTTGATAGTGGCGTAATTAAAAGTACAAGCTTTTTTAAAGATTTGGGGGTCGGGGGAAAAAGTGCTGATAGTAAAAGAGTCGGAATCAGGCAGGTTAAAATGAGTGCAGGGAAGAAGTTTTTTTAATTGGGAAACGGATTTAATTTCAGTTAATTTATTAGTGGCTGTTCCCCGTTTGTAGTCCTGGTAAACAATTTTTTTATCCCGCTTAACAATGACGCGCATAAATACAGAAAGAGCGTTAACAGCCGAGGCGCCGACGCCGTGAAGGCCGGCTGAAGCTTGGTAAGCGCCGGAGCCGAACTTGCCGCCGGCATGGAGTTTAGTCATGGTAACTTCTAAAGCGGAAAGGCCGGATTTGTGCTGATCGATGGGGATGCCCCGGCCGTCATCGGTGACGGTGGCCGAGCCATCCTGATTAACAGTCACCCAAATATTTTTAGCAAAGCCGGGAATGGCTTCGTCAACGGAATTATCAATAATTTCCGTTAAAATATGGTGCAGGCCATGTTCGTCGGTGGAGCCGATGTACATGCCCGGACGTTTCCTAACCGGCTCTAAACCCTCGAGAATAGTAATATCTTTGGCGGTATACGTGGATGACATAGAACCTATATTTTAGCAGTTTTTTTAAAGCAGGGGTAGTGGAAAATTAAGTTAAGCCTACAAGGTTGGACCTTGAAGGTC
>CAZDQA010000006.1:16828-22202 GCA_964507605.1 uncultured Pseudomonadales bacterium
ACCTTGAAGGTCCCTCCCAGTAGAGTCCTCAAGAACTTTTATGAGGAGATTAAACTTTTAGCTTATTGTTTATTGCCAAATCATTTTCATTTATTTGTTTTTCAAAAAGAGATGAACGGGATTACTAATTTTATGAGATCATTAATAACCAAATACTCGACTTATTTTAATAAAAAATATAAGCGGGTGGGTCCGGTTTTCCAGGGAAATTATAAAGCAGTGAGGCTGGAGACGGAAAATCAATTTATATACTTATCCAAGTATATTCACCGCAATCCTCTACCTACAAGGTTGGACCTTGAAGGTTATAAATACTCGAGTTATTTAAATTATTTAGGTTTAATCAATCAAACATGGCTTGATACGTCCGAAATATTAAGTTATTTTTCTAAATTTAATACTGGAGAGTCGTATAAGAAATTTGTTGAGGAAATTGACGAGACTGACTTGATAAGAATTAAAGACTTGATGTTGGATTTTGATTTTTAGACCTACAAGGTTGGACCTTGTAGGTTGTAAGCTGTAAGAATTAAGTTTTCTAAGACCAGTTTAGGGTTAAGATTTTGGTTTAAGTGAGTAATTGCCTGAGCTAAAACTTTGATTGTGGGTAAGAGAGCAAACTGATTTTTAGTCATCATAAGGAAGCGCAAATATTTTAATTGGTCCTGGCAGAATTCCAAGGCAGAAATTTTTGCACCGGAATATTGGGAAATAAAGTTAATTCTTTGGCCAATTGATTGATTAGTTATGGTGGAATAAATATTTTTTTGCAGGGTAATAAATTGGGGATTTAAAGATGAGTCAGGGACAAGCTGGTGGATCTCACAGCGGGAAATAATGGTCGGCAGGAGTTGATTTTGATGAGGAGAGACAAGGATGATGAGCGAGTGGGCCGGCGGTTCTTCCAGGGTTTTCAGTAAAGCGTTTTGAGCTTCGAAAGTAATTTTCTCAGCTTGGGGGATAAAAACAATTTTTTGGTCATTTTGATAAGGCTTTTGGCTTAAAAACTTAGTTAAAGTTTTAATTTTTTGAATACTGATAGAAGGTTCGGCTTCCAGATTTAAAACATCCGGCTGGGGAGTAAGATCGCTATGACTTAGCTTTTTCGCCAAGGCAAACGCCCGGAGGGCATCGGGACTGATAATGAGGATGGCATGGAGCATAG
This sequence comes from uncultured Pseudomonadales bacterium, assembly GCA_964507605.1. Lineage (GTDB taxonomy): Bacteria > Patescibacteriota > Microgenomatia > UBA1400 > CG1-02-47-37 > CAZYUF01. The sequence goes on from CAZDQA010000006.1 coordinate 17,994, forward strand.
AAGATAGTATATAATACTTTTAATATGCCTGCCCAAGACAGCAAGCTTCTGGAATTATTGTGGAAGCAAGACAAATTAAAAAAAGAAGATTTTGACCGGATTGCCGCAGAAGTTTTGGGGAGCTCCAGTTCAGCCGAAGAATTATTGATTAAGCACAATTTGGTTTCGGAAGCAGTGATCTGCCAAGCGAAAGCGGAGATTTTAAAAATCCCTTACGTGGATGTATCCGCGACCAGTATTGCGCCGGAGGCTTTGAATTTACTGCCGGAAGCAGTGGCCGATAAATATTTAGTTTTACCGTTTGCTTTTGATAAGGAAAAACAGACTTTGTCGATTGTCATGGCCAATCCGATCGATCTGCAGGCGTTGGAGTTTATTGAAAAAAAGACCGGCATGAGACTGCAGCCGTTTTTAGGGGAAACCAGCAAATTAAAAAAACAGATTAAAGAGCGTTATGCTCAAAGTTTATCTTCGGAAGTGACCGAGGCTTTGAAAGAAACAACAACCGCCCAGGCTAAAAAAATGACCGTGGATGAGTTAAGCGGCGGCGTGATCCGGGAAGCGCCGGTTGCCAAGATTGTGTCAACCATTCTGGAGTTTGCGATTAAAGCCCGGGCCAGCGATGTGCACATCGAACCCTTGGAGGAAAAGACCAGGGTGAGATACAGAATTGACGGCATTTTGTACGAAAAGTTGATTTTGCCGAGAAGCGTCCATGACAGTGTGATTTCCCGGATCAAGATTTTATCCCACATGAAGATTGATGAGAAACGGATCCCTCAGGACGGCCGGTTTACTTTCCGGGCCGGCGATGAAGAGGTGGATTTAAGGGTTTCTTCTCTGCCTTCGGTCCATGGAGAAAAGATAGTGATGAGACTGCTTTCCAAAGCACTGCATGTGCCGGAATTAACGGAATTGGGTTTAAGAGGAAGAGCCTTAACAAATTTACAATCAGCGATCAGAGTGCCGCACGGGATTGTTTTAATCACCGGCCCAACCGGATCTGGAAAAACCACGACTTTGTATTCTTTGTTAAGTATGATTAATACGCCCAGGGTGAATATTATGACTTTGGAAGACCCGGTGGAGTATCAGATTAGCGGGATTACCCAAGTACAGACTAATCCGCAAGCCGGCTTGACCTTTTCTTCAGGCCTGCGTTCGTTTTTACGGCAGGACCCGAATATTATCATGGTCGGGGAAATCCGGGATAAGGAAACAGCCGAGTTAGCCATTCAGGCTTCGTTAACAGGCCATTTAGTTTTTTCCACCTTGCATACTAATAGTGCTTCCGGGGCCTTGCCCAGGTTGCTGGACATGGAAATGGAGCCGTTTTTACTGGCTTCGTCAATGACCTGCATAGTCGGCCAGAGAGTTTGCCGGAAAATTTGTGAGAGTTGTAAAGAAGTTTATGAGCCGGCAGCAGAGGTGACAGCCGATGTGACAAAAATTTTAGGTCCCCTACTTCCCAGTTTTTTGGCCAGCCGGAAAATGGCCAAGATCCAATTTTACCGTGGTAAAAAATGTCCGGAGTGCAACGGGACCGGGTATTCGGGAAGAATCGGCATTTTTGAAGTGCTGCCGGTGACCGAAAAAATAGGCCGGTTGATTTTAGAGCACTCCCCGTCTTCAAAGATTGAGACGGAAGCGAAAATAAATGGTATGATAGATATGAAGCAAGACGGTTATTTAAAAACTTTAGAAGGACTGACTACTCTTGAGGAAGTCTTGAGGGTAGCAGAAAGTTAAATATGAACATTAAAGAATTATTGACAATTACTATTGAAAAAAAGGCCTCAGATTTACACTTGGTGGTGGGGGGACCGGCTTATTTGAGAATTGACGGCAAGTTAGTGGCAATCAGTGAGGAAGTAATCACGGCCGCGCAAGCCAAAGATTTAATTTTCCCTTTGCTTAACCCGGAACAAAAAGATAAGTTTTTGGTTAATAAAGAGCTGGATTTATCAGTGGCCTTCGGGAGCTTAGGCCGGTTTAGGGTGAATGTGTACTTTCAAACAGGATCAATGGCCGCGGCTTTAAGGTTAATTACTGATAAAATCAGATCAATCGAGGAATTGAGTTTGCCGAAGGTGTGTTCAGAAATGGCGGAGTTGAAGCAAGGTTTTGTGCTGGTGACCGGCCCGACCGGTCATGGGAAAAGCACGACTTTAGCAGCGATTATTAATCAGATTAATAAGAGCCGGGCAGAGCATATTGTGACGATTGAGGATCCGATTGAGTATATTTACAAACCGATTAAAAGCATTATCTCTCAACGCGAGATGCATGGGGATACTCATTCCTGGTCAGTGGCCCTGCGTTCGGTTTTAAGAGAAGATCCGAATGTGGTGCTGGTGGGAGAAATGCGGGACTATGAGACAATCGCGGCGGCGTTGACGGTGGCGGAGACCGGCCATTTGGTATTGGCGACTTTGCATACTAATAGTGCGGCGCAGACGATTGACAGAATTGTGGATGTGTTTCCGGAACATCAGCAAGCCCAGATTAGAATGCAGTTGTCTGCTTCTTTATCGGCGGTGATCGCCCAGCGGCTGATCCCGGCGATCGGGAGCGGCCGGGTGGTGGCAACGGAAGTGCTTTTAGGTACCAGTGCGGTTAAGACTACTATCCGTGAGGGCAAGTCGCATTTGATTAATAATGTGATCCAGACTTCCGGAGATTTAGGGATGCATTCTTTGGAGCAGGATTTGGCTAATTTAGTCAATACCGGCAAGGTTGATTTAAAGACGGCCGAGGAATATTGTTTAAATCCGAATGATTTATCGAGATTATTGAAAGGCAGCAGATAAAAGACATATGGAGAAATATGATTATAAAGCCACCAATAAAGAGAGCCAGAAGGTTAAAGGGATTGTGGAAGCAGTCAGTTTGGTGCAGGCGCAGAGTATTTTAAGAAGCAAGGGCCTGTTTATTATTGAGCTGACTAAGATTGAAGTGGTGCCGGGCTGGATGAAGTGGTTAGGCAGTTTGAGGAAAATAAGAAAAGATGACGTGGTCCATTTTACCAGGCAGTTGGCAACCATGGTTAATGCCGGGTTGCCCTTGACGCAAGCCTTGTCGATTTTAAAGTATCAATCAGGGATAAGAATGGGGCCGGTGATTGATGAAGTGCTAAGGGAAGTGGAAGGCGGCAGTTCCTTTTTTAAAGCTTTAAGCAAGCACGAGACAGTTTTTAATAAAGTTTATTTATCGTTGATCCAGTCAGGCGAGGCGGCCGGGGTGCTGGAAAAAGTATTAATGCGGTTGGCTAATAATATGGAAAAACAGGCCGAGTTCAGAGCGAAAACCAAAGGTGCTTTAATTTACCCGGCAATTGTTAGTATTGCCATGGTGATCGTGGCGGCAGTGATGATGATTTTCGTGATCCCGAAGATTACGGCGCTCTATGTTGACTTTGGGGCAGAATTACCGGCGATGACCAAGATTTTAATCGGGCTGTCTAATTTTATGGTGAAAACTTGGTATTTACAGTTATTTTTGCTGACAGCAGGCAGTTATAGTTTTTGGCGGTGGAAGAAAACTGCTTCAGGCAGAGCGATGTATGATAAATATATTTTGAGACTGCCGATAATTGGCAACTTAAAGACTAAAGTGATTTTGACAGAGATAATCAGGACCCTGGCTTTACTGGTAGAATCAGGGATTTCGATTGTCGATGCTTTGGAAATTGTGGCCGGGGCGGCGGATAATGATTTGTTCAGCCAGTCAATAAAAAAGGCGGCTAAGGATGTGGAGAAAGGGATTCCTTTAGCGGCGGCGATCGGCCAGTTTGAACATTTCCCGCCGATTGTGGGGCAAATGATTGCGGTGGGAGAAGAAACCGGCAAGGTCGACGAGGTGATGTTTAATGTTTCCGGCTACTTTGAGATGGAGTCAGAGCAAGCGATTAAGGGCTTGACAACGGCAATTGAGCCACTTATGATGATTGTATTAGGAATAGGAGTGGGATTTCTGGTAATTTCCATCATCCTGCCCATTTACAACCTTACCAGTGCTTTCTAAGGAGGAAGTTATGAGGTTATTAAAAAATAAAGGCTTTACGTTAATTGAGTTGTTGGTAGTGATTACTTTAATCGGTATTTTAGCGATAGCAGTTTTGTCGGCTTTAAATCCAATTGAACAAATTAATAAAGCCCGGGATGCGGGCCGGCGGTCAGATGCGGCGCAGATTATGTCGGCAATTGACCG
>CAZDQA010000007.1:0-21757 GCA_964507605.1 uncultured Pseudomonadales bacterium
TTGGATTTATTTTATTAAGATTGGTCCCCTATCTTTTTTGGCTGGTGCCGACGGGTTATGATGCCGGGATTTATCTTTTTCTTTTTAAGATTTTTCCGCAAATCCCCCAGTGGCAAAAAATGGGCTTTTCGCCGGGGCTGTTTTACTTAACCTGGCCGTTAACTAAGCTGGGCCTGCCGGCAGAAACGATCCTGGTGCCGCTGCAGATCGCTGGCGAGGTGTTTTTGTTTGGCTGTCTGTACTGGGTAGTTAAAAAATTGCTTGATAAGAAAACAGCTTTGCTGGCAGTGTTTTTACTGACGATCTCGGCAATCCAGTACCGGGCCTTTTGGTATTTTTATGTGAAGAATGTCTTGGCTTTGGGTTTGATGATCTTAGCTTTATACTTCTTAAGCCAGAAAAAATTAGTTAAGACCCTGGTGTTTTCGTTCTTGGTGGCGATATTTCATTTACCGACGTTTTTAATGTTGTTTTTGATAATGGTGGTGAGTAACTTAAAAACAGCCGGACTGGCAATACTATTAGGAGGCTTGGCATATTTAACTAACTGGCAACTAGGGATTAAGCCGTTTTTACAGCCTTTGCTAACTATAAGCAAGGGAAGCAGCGGCTCGTTTTATAGTTTAACAATATCTTGGCTGCTGACTCTTTTATATCTGCCGTTGTCAATTTACGGCTTGAAAAAAAAGAGTAATTTAAGGCCGTTTTTGGCCGGGGTAATTGTCTGTTTGGTTTGGGTAATGATGAGATTATTCTTTTATAACCGGTTTTTTATTACTTTAAATATTTTCCTGATTTTCTGGGCGGCAATCGGCTTAAAGCAGTTAATGGATAAGTATAAACAACACTTAGATTTATTCCAGTTTTACTTTGTTGTCTGCATTATCTTTATCGTCGCCTTTATCCTGAAAACCGGACAGCCGTTGATTAATAAACAATTATTAACAGAAATTAAGGCTTTTCAGGCCGAGCCAAATGCAGTAATTCTTTCCCTGGGCAGAGCGAATGCGGCCTGGCTGTTAGGCTGGACTGAGTATCCGGTGATTGCCTGGGGTTATGGGGGCGAGGATAAGTATTGGGACAATGAGCAATGGCAGAGGATATTTGATCCGGTGGCTGTGGAGGAAAAAATTAAATTGTTTAAGCTGCTGCCCCAGCCGGTGTATGTATTTTTAAATGACACTATCTTATATCAATTAACCGAGCTGAAGCAGCCGCCCTGTTTTGAACAAAAAAGTTTGCATTTTTATAAATTTGTTTGCAGGGACTAGTTGACTTTTGGTAACTGATAAAGTATATTATTTATATAAACGCCTCGTCCATGCGCAAGCCCGACGAGGTTTTTTTATGTATAATGATTACATATGGATAAAACTGTTCTTTTTATTGACGGTGAGAATTTTTTACATAAAGTTGAAGATGTATTAAAAAAAGATGATGTAAGAATAAAAAAAGGCGATCTTTCAAAAATTAACCTTAATTTCCTTCTTAAAAAAACCCTGGAAAAATATAAAGTGTCAAGAAAAATATTTTACGTTGCCAAACTTCACTTTCACCCAAAAACAAAAGAAAAATCAATTAAGCTTATTTTATTCCAACGCTACTTAAAAGCAAATCTTGAAAAACAGGGATTTGAATTTTTAATTGCCGGTAATGTTCGTTGTCAAGAAATAACTATTGATGGCAAAACAAAAATAATCTTTCGGGAAAAGGGGGTTGACGTAAAGATAGCCGTTGATCTGGTGGCGCTTTCGGCAGATAAGGTTATAAAAACCGCCATTCTCTGCAGTTCTGACTCTGATTTACAACCGGCTGTCCAGGAAGCGAGAAAAAGAGGTGTTGAAGTAGTTTACTTAGGTTTTGAGTTTCAACCTAATAAAGGGCTAATGTATACAACCAATAATACCGTTCTTTTTCGAAACTCCGAAATCATTAAAGCCTGTGAGACAACATGAAGGCGTTGATTACCGGCATATCCGGTTTTACCGGAAAACATTTAGCAGAATTGTTAAAAAAAGAGAAAATCCGGGTAACCGGGATTGATGTTCATAAGGGCGAGCATTATCAAGCGGATTTGGCTGATAAAAAAAGATTGGCAGAAATCTTAACTAAAGAACAGCCTGATTATATCTTCCATCTGGCCAGCCCGGTGTTAAGAAGCCCTCAGCTGGTCGATGAGACGCTGGTAAAAAACTTACAGGTGGATTTGTTTGGCAGTGTTAACTTGCTGGAAGCGGCGGCCGAGTTAAAACGTAAACCGAGAATATTAATTACCGGCACAGCGGCCGAGTATGACGTTAGTATTAAGGGGGCAAGAAAAGAAACAGACCAATTAAAGTCAAATACCAGCTATGGTTTGAGCAAAATGACGCAGGAATTAGTCAGTCGGCAGCTGGCTAAAAGTTATGGACTGGAGTTAATTTATACCCGGTCGTTTTTACTGATCGGGCCGGGGCAAAAACCGGGTTTTGTGATTAATGACTGGTGTAAACAACTGGCCGAAGATAAAAAGACCTTAGTGACCGGCAATTTAAGCATTAAGCGGGATTTCACTGATGTGCGGGACGGAGCCAGGGCTTATTGGCTGTTAATGAGAAAAGGGAAAACAGGAGAGATATACAATGTTTGTTCCGGTAAAAGCCGGGAGTTAAAAGAAGTGATAAAACTGTTAAAACAAGTGGTAAAAACTGATTTTAAGGTCGATGAAGATAAAAACCGGTTTAAGAATAACGACCCGCTGGAACTGTTTGGGGATAATAGTAAGTTAAAGGCTTTGGGCTGGCGGCCGGAAATAAGTTTAGAGAAAAGCTTGAAGGATATTATTGAATATTGGAGAGTTTAGATAAAGCCTGATGGTATTGGGAGATGGTTTTGGACCAGGAATAGTGTTGGCTGACCAACTGATAGCCATTGGCGCCCATAACGGCTAAGGACGGGTTCTGGATGGCCAATTTCATGGTTCTGGCTAAGGTTTGGGCATCTCCGGCCGGGACTAAGTAACCGTTATCACCATTGACAAATTGACTGACACTGCCAACATCAGTGGCAATCACCGGCAACTGATGGGCCCAGGCTTCAAATAAAACCAAAGGGTGGCCTTCGGCTAAAGAAGGTAAAACTAAACAATGAGCTTTGAATAGCTCCTTCTCCAGTTGTGACTGGCTGATAGTGGTAAAACCAGGACCGAACAAACGCAGTTTGCTTTTGGGAAACTGCTTTTTAACCTGAGCAAAGGCTTTAAGTAAAATCGGAATTCCCTTGCGGGGCTCGTTGCGGGCAATAGTGAGAAAAGTGAAGTTTTTGTGCTTAGGCAAGCCCGCCTGGCGGCGAGGCAGGTCTACCCCATTCGGAATAAATTTGGCTTGGTTTAAGGTTAAGTCGTCAGTGATAACTAAATTATATTTAAATTTTTGGGTAATTAATCTTTCTAACCACTGCAGACGGCTGCCGAAACCAATCGCTACTAAGACAACGGGAGTTTTTTTGAATAATTTAATTAATTGAAGTGAGATAGCCGGCAGCCAGGTAGAAGCCAGATAAATATCCGGCTTAAACTTTAAGGCATAAAAAGCCGATTGAAAAATAAACCAAAAACGGCCAAAAGGATTAAAAAAAGCTAAAGCCGGGCCAAGGCGGATAATTTTCAAACGATTATTAAAATAGGTTTTGCCTGCGGCATAAACTTTTTTGTCGTAACGCAGGGCCCGGGTAACAACTGTAATTTGACAGCGATGATCTCTAACCAAACGGCTGGTTAGTTCGGCAAACAATTTCTGACCGCCGCCGATTAGCGGACTCCACGAATCACTAATTAAGACAATCTTCATAAAACTTTTTTGTTTGTTGATAAGCTTTTTCCCAAGTGTAGTTTTTGGCTAATTTTAAGGCCTCCAGCTGTTTTTGGCGATAAAGCTTAGGGTTGGTAAAAAGCCGGCTGATTTTTTGGGACAGATCGCTTTCATTGTCTGATTTAAAGAAAAGTGTTCCCTGGCCAAAATTAGTAATTTCCTGATTAACCGGAATGCCGGCTAAAATGACGGGCAAGCCGCAGGCCATGGCTTCGATGGTCGCTAAACCAAAACCTTCAACCACTGACGGCAGGCAAAAAACCCTAGACCGGTAAAGAGTATCTATCAACTCCTGGCGGGACAAATAATCAATAATTTTGACTTTTTCAGTTAATTTATACTGGGAAATTGTCCGCCTCAGAAATTTCTTTTGCGGGCCTTTGCCAATAATCAGCAGACGCAGCTGGGGCAAGGAATTTAACAAGGCAAGGGCTTTAATTAAAACATTAATCCGTTTGGTTTTGACTAAGCGGGCGACGCAGCAGATTGTCGGCTTGACAAACTTGGGCAATTGAACAGTTTGCTTAAATTCATCCGGCTCAATGCCGCCGTGAACCACGGTTAAGCGGTTGGTTTTTATTTTAGAGGCAATTAATTTAGTTTTAGTGGATTCACTTAAAGCAATCACGCCATCCCAGCTTAATTTAAGGCAAATTCTTTCCATGACAAAGCCAAACAAGCCGACAAACCAGCCAAACTCAAACCAGGATTTAGCTAAGACATCAGGAATCCAGATAATTACCGGACGTTTTTTTATTTTGGCGGCTAAAAAGGCCGGCAAGTAAGTGACAACATTAGAAGCTTCGATTAAATCAAAGTCTGAATTTAGCGCTTTGATTAAGGCCACGAATAAATAAATAAAGCGGGAAAAAACCGATAAAGGCGTGGCCGGAATCTGCTGAAAGGTTGAAGAAATGACTTTGACGGAAAAGTCTTTTTTGGCTTGGTTGGCAAGGTAATAAGTCCGGGCTTCGACGCCGCCGGTAAAAACTTTTTGTTCATCTTGAGGGAAAAATTCGGTTAAAAACAGCAGTTTCATTTCTTTTTTAATGGAGTTAGAGCAATGGTGCGTACCAGTTTGGTTAAATCATGGCGCAGATTTTCCAAAAGCACATTAGTCCGGAAGATTAAGTAAAACAAAAGCAGAATAGAAGCATAAATTACCGCATCACTGCCCCGGTTAATCCCGAGCTTCAGAGCAACAATCGAGGTTAATTCAGGTTTAAAAACTCCGATAATCGCCAAAACAAATAAACCAAACCAAAAGAAAAAGTTAGCTAAGGTTAAACTGCCGTCTTTGAGGCGCAGCCAGACGCGGGAAGCGGCAAAAAGCAAGAAAAGGCTGAAAATTATTTGGACCGGTAAAAAGGTGGACATATTATCTGACTAATCTTAGCAAAAGCCGGAAGATAATTGCAAATACATTAGCCGGCTTGACCCCTTTACTCATCGAATAGTCGGTGTAAATGACTTTGATCGGTACTTCAGTAAATTTTAAATGATGGCGTTTAATTTCAGTAAAAAATTCATTAGAGACTTCCATGCGTTCGGTCTTTAATTCAATTAATTGAATTGCTCTTTTGCCAAAGCCGCGAAAGCCGGATAAAGAATCGGTGGTAACCACGCCAAAAAGCAAACGGGTGAGTAAGTTAAAAGCCTGATTATTAATCCGCCTTAATAAAGGCATATGGCCGGTGGGCTGAAGCAAACGGCTGCCGATAACCACATCAGCTTGTTTATTTAATAGCGGGGTTAAAACCGTGATTAAATCATTGGGATCATGCTGGCCGTCAGAATCCATGGTAATAGCAAAGTCAGCCTGAATTTGTTTGGCATACTCTAAACCGGTGGATAAAGAAGCGCCCAATCCCCGATTGATCACATGGGTTAAAACAACCACTTGGGAATTTTTGGCCACCCTGGCAGTGTTATCGTGAGAACCATCATTAACCACGCAAATTTCTGTTTTGACCGGCAATTTAGCCGCTACTTGTTTAACTTGAGCTAAGACCTGACTAATAACCTTAGCTTCGTTTAAGGCTGGTAAAATAATTAATAGTTTCATATAAACCGGCAGTGAGTTTTGTCTTCGGCTGCCAGGATAAAGTTTTTTGGGCTTGGGAATAATCAAACAAACTGTGCTTAATTTCCATTGGCCGGAAAGGTTTTTTAATAAATTCGGGCTTAACCTTCAGCACGCGGCTAAGACTATTTAACAAAGAAATGATTTTGGTGGGCTGATTAGAACCAAGATTTAAAATAAAACTTTGCGGTTGGTTTAAAGCTAAAATCATGGCAGCAACAATATCGCTGACAAAGATAAAGTCCCGGGTTTGTTGGCCGTTGCCGTAAATTATTGGTTTTTTTCCTTTTAATAACCGGTCAATGAGAATAGCGACAATTCCACCCTCAGCCCCGCTGTTTTGGCGCGGGCCATAAACATTGGAAAATCTAAAAATCGAGGCGGCAAAGTCTGACTGATATTGATGACAATAAAGTTCTCCGGTTAATTTGGAAAGACCATAGTTGGAGATCGGCCGGGTCGGGTGAGTTTCGTTAATCGGCAGTGAAAGCGGATCACCATAGACTGCGGCCGAAGAACTGAAGATAAACTGTTTAATCCCGGCCCTTTTGCCGGCTTCCAGCAGATTAAAGGTACCAATGACATTACTTTTCAAGGCTTCGGCCTGGGTGCTGGTGACCCGGTTATCGGCGGCCAGATGAATGATAACCTGAGGCTGAAGTTTAACCACCAAGTCAATAACTTTAGGGTCGCTGATGTCCTGGCGAAAAAGTTGCACTTTTTTAGACGGCTGATAGTGGGAATTGACGGCAAAATTATCAATCACAGTAGTAAGATAATTTAAATCATTTAACTTTTCCAGCAAGTGAGAACCGATAAAGCCTAGGCCGCCGGTGACTAAGATATTTTTTTTCATGAGATCCAGTAGCCTCGGGAAAATCTGATAAAGGCCCAAGTTAACAGCAAGGCAGAGAAAACTAGGGCAATGATTTTCACTGGTTTGCTTTTAATTGAGGCGAGTAAATAGAAAAGCGGAAAACCGGCTAAAACATAACGGGGCATGGAAGCAAAACTGCCGGTGAAGGTCGGCAGTAAAAATGCCGGGATAAAAAAGAGCAAGTAACCGGGGCGGAATTTTTTGATCAGGGCATAAATAATTATTCCTAAAAAGGCCAGAGAGATGACAAATTCAAAGACTAAAACTAAGTAAATATCGTTTTGAGGACTAACCCCAAAGAACATCTTGATATATCTATAGAAGACCTGATAGAACATGACAATGGTGTCTACCTGGCGGCCGGCGCCAAAACCAGGCTGGGCCGTGATAAAAATTAAAAAGTTATGAAAGCGATGCTGAAGATAGAGCAGATAAGCAAACAGGCCGGATGAAGCTAAAACAGTCAGCTGGGCGAGATTAAACCAACCGGGTTTTTTATGAACTTGGTAATATTCCCACAAAATTGCCGGTAATAAAAAGATGCCGACCAGGCGGGTAGCCGAAGCCAGACCGGCAATAAGAGCGGATAAGAAAAAACGTTTAGTCCGGGCCAGGTATAGGCTCAAAGCGACTAAAAATAAAAATAAAGATTCGGTGTATAGAGAAAAGAAGAAAAAACTGGTGGGAAAAAGTAACAGAATCAGCAAGGCCCAACGGATGGTTTTAAGGGGATAATCCAAACGGCCCAGTTTAATAAAATAATAAATAAAGCCGATTAAAGCTAGGTGGGCAATAATTAAACCGGAGACAAGCTGGTTTTTGGTCAGCAAAGTTAACCAGCGGATTAAAAGCGGATAAAGCGGGAAGTAAACCTGAGTCAGGCCGTAAAGATAACCTTCCTGGGCTATAGCAATGTAGTGGGCGCCGTCAAAACCACCCCAAAGCCAAAGCCAGCTTGGCCCTTTGGGGGCTAAAAACAGATCCCAATAAGGAAAACTGCCCTTAAAAGGAATAAATTTAATCGCTAAACCCGCTAATATTTGCAGGTAAAACCTGATAATAAGGGCCAGGGTTAAACCAAAGTTAAATAGATTCATAGACTTTAATAGTTTCTTTGGCAGTTTGAGCCCAAGAGAATTTAGCGGCTTGAGTTAATCCCAGCTGGGACATTTTAAGCCTTAAAGCCGGCGATTGCCAGCAACGCCTGAGGTTGGCCGGAGTAAATTTAAGATCGGCCCCATTGCAAATTTCCGGCAAAGAATCAACTTGGCTGGTTAAGACCGGACAGCCGCAGGCCATGGCTTCCAGAACCGGCAGGCCAAAGCCTTCGGCCAAACTGGGTTGGACATAAACTGTGGCGAGGTTATAAAGCATGATCAAATCCTGGATCGGCAGAAAACCTAAAGGAATAATCTTTTTCGGATTGGCCTGAATCAGGGATTGGACTTTGATTAAGTCTTGATTTTCCGGATGGCGGCGGTCATAGTCCTTCTCGACTATCTGCTTGCCGACCAAAACTAAGGGGTAATTATTGGCTAAACAAACCTGAATTAATTCAGGCAAATTTTTATTATAGTTAACATCGCCAACATAAAGAACAAACTTATTGGGAAGAGAAAATTTATTAATTGGCTTGAGGGGTTTAAAAATTTTATCAGCAGCTAAATAGATAACGTGAACTTTGGCTGGGGAAATTTCGGTTAGGGCAATAATATCTTTTTGAGAACTCCTGGAATCAGTAATAATCCCGGCGGCAGATAAAAGCAAACGGCGCTGGATTAACCATTTTAATTTACCTTTAATGCCCGGAGGAAAATGAGTTGGGAATTTTAAAGGGATCAAGTCATGAATGGTAACCAGAAAAGGCAGAGGATTAATTAAGGGAAAACTAAATTGAAAGGGATTAAACCCGGGATAATGAACCAGGTCAACTCCCGGAGGGATTTTTTTCTCAAATTTAATTAATTGAAGTGAGGGATTAGTTTGTAATTGGGCAATTAAACGGCGGGTATAAAAACCAATTCCCCGGTTTAGGCTGGCAGAGGCAAGACTGCTGGTATTAATGGCGATTTTCATGATAAAGCTCCCAGAATTTAAGATAAATAATCGGAAAGCGCAAAGAGGACATTAAAGAAAAGATAAAACCGGGCATACGGTCAACAAAACCTTTGTGACGGAAAAAGGTGGATAAAAACCAGGCAATCGGTTTAAAGACAAAATAATTAAAACCAAGGAAAACCCCGGGTTTAATTTTTTGGGAATAAAGTAAATCAGCATCTAAAGAAGTGTAGCGGTTGAAGCGGGTTAAGTATCGGCTAAAGGTCCGATCGGACCAATGGATGATAGGGTGATTCAGGTAACCGACCGGACCATTAATAGCAATCTGCTCATGAACGCTTTGGCAGGGAAATTTGCCTTGGCCATTAAGGAAAAGGCGGATAACATAATCCGGATATTGGCCGCCTTTAGTTAAAAATCTGGTTAAAAAGAAGTTTTTTCTGGGTAAATAGTAGCCGTTAAACTCAGAAGTTTTTTTATTAATAATTGCTTTGATTTCCCGGGCTAATTCCGGACTAATCTGCTCATCAGCATCCAGCTGTAAAATCCAATTCTTGGCAGCTTTATCCACGGCGATTTGTTTATTAAGATGGAAAATCGGTTTATTGCTGACCTGGTAAACCTTGGCCCCGAGCTTTTTGGCAATCTCCCGGGTTTTGTCTTCTGACTGGCCGTCAACCACAATGATTTCATCAGCTAAACCGCTAATTGAATCAAGGCAGGTTTTTATATTCTTTTCTTCATTGTAAGTGGCGATAACAACAGATAGCGGCATAGTTAGTCAAGAAAGCGGTATTTAAATAAAAGAAAAAAAGCGATTAAACCATCGACCCAGGTAATTTTTTTACCTTCAGCAAACTCACGGCCGGAATAAGAAATCGGGACTTCATAAATCCGGATGCCTTGCTTTAATATTTTACCGGTGATTTCCGGTTCAAAACCAAAACGGTTTTCTTTTAAGCTTAAAGAATTCAGCAGCTTTTTGGGGATAAGTTTGTAACCGACTTCCATATCGGAAATTGTGGTGTTGAATAATAAGTTGGTAATCAAAGATAAAAACTGATTACCCATTAAGTGCCAAAAAAGCATGTTTTTATGCGGACCTAAGAATCGGGAACCATAAACCACTTCGGCTTTTTTATTTAAAATTGGATCCAGAAGCGATTGAATATCAGCCGGGTCGTATTCCAAATCTGCATCCTGAATTAAGACATAATCGCCGGTCGCCTGTTTAATGCCGGCGCGGATGGCTGCGCCTTTGCCTTGATTTTTGGATAGAGAAATAGCCTTGATGTTTTTTTGGGAAGAAAGAATTTTTTTAGTGGAATCAGTGGAACCGTCATTAATAACAATAATTTCTTTGGAGATGTTTTTAAAGTTTTGTTTTTTTACTTGTTGAATAATCTGACTTAAAGTCGCGGCTTCGTTAAAGCTGGGAATAATAATGGATAGTTTCATAAAAGTTGTAAGAATGGTTGATTGGCGGCATAAAGGAAGTTTTCTCCCTGGTTAGAGCGGAATAAAATCTGCTGGGTCTGCGGATAATAAGCCTGAAAAGAAAACTCCACCTGATCTAATTTCAATCTGACTACCTGAAGCAGATTGCTTTGATTATCGATAACGTAAAAACTGGGATTATCCTCCTGATCCTGATAACCGATCAAACCTTTGGCCGGATCAAAGAAATGCAGGGTTAAGGCGGTAACTCCGCCGGCAGCATCACTGTCCTTACGACTTTTAATCATTTGGTTGTTAATTTTAAATTCACAGGTTGGCTGGCAGGAAAAAGAGATGAGTTGCGGATCTGGCGGCGGGGCTGGCTGGCCTAAAACAGGCGGCTGATATTTTAATTTGGCAACTGAAACTAAGGCCTGCTTGAAACTAACCCGCTGATAGCGTGAATTAACAAAAACCTGATAAAATAATAAAAGGCTAAGCCAAGTTAAGGTTGTCAGGAAAAATATAAAATGACCAAGTTGCTTCATAAAGTTACTAAAGATAAGAGAATTATATCATTATTGCTGGTTTGGGCTTTAATTATTTTAGGCATAACTTTAAGAAGTTTTAAGGCGGATGTTTACCCGGTAGATAATAATGATGATGGCTTATTCTATACCTGGGCAGGAATCAGTTTTTGGGAAAATCCTTTACAACCGATCAGCCATTCGATTTTTGAAGCAGATAATCCAGCTTTAATTTGGCGGTCGCAGTTTATGGATTTTATTCCGATTGAAAGATTTGGAATAAAAATGGTCAGACCCTGGCTGGACCATCCGCCTCTAGGGGCGGCATTAATTGGTTTGCCGGCTAAGTTATTGGGCTATCAGGGGTTTGGACCAATTCCCCAACTGATTGTCAGATTCCCGGCTTTAGTTGCCAGTATTTTTACTTTGCTTTTAACCTATGTCTTAGGAAAAAATTTATTCGGTGAAGCTGTAGGTAGATTAAGTTTATTATTTTTAGCCACTGTTCCCTATTATGTTGTGGCCCAGCGTCAGTCATTTTTGGAAAATATATTAACTCCGCTGTTTTTAGGTAGTTTGATCTTGTTGCGGAAAAATAAAATTTTCCCGGCCGCTGTCCTGGCTTTCTTGTGCGGCTGGATTAAGATTCCCGGCTTTAGCGTTCCTTTGATGATGGCTTTGTGGTTGTGGCGCCGGAAAAAAGTTAAGCCGGCCGTAATTATGCTGGCTGCAGGAGCGTTGTCGATTTTAAGTTATCTTGGCTATGGTTTATTGGCCGGCAAAGAGGCATTTTTATTTATTTTGACCAATCAAGGCAGTCGGGGCGCTTTTGTGAATTCGTTTTTTAATACGATTACTAATCCCAGATTTTACGGTGAATTTCCTGATGGCTGGTATGTCTTGGGTTTTATTTTTAGTTTAGTGATGCTGACAAAGTTTAAAAAAGAAAAGTTCAAGTTTTATAACTGGTTTTTAAGCTTGTGGCTGTTGGTGCTGTTTTTAGCGGCGGGCCGGTTTAATAACTCACCCTGGTATTATTATCCCTTGATTCCTTTCGGAGCCATCGCTTTGGGTTATTTTACTAATCAATTATTAAAAAAACCAAGTTTATTTTTAATCCTGCCTTTTTGGTTGCTGGGATTTACCGGCTTTGATTTACTGAAAATAGAAATTAATCCGAGTTACTTGCGCTTGGCAACAATATTTTTCTTTATCCCGTTTGTTTTAAACTGGAAAAAAATTACCTTTTGGCTGGTACGAATATTTTTAATTGCTTTGATACTGCTCAATATTTATGTGACTTTACGCTACCCGACAATCCACTGCCTGGAAGAAAGATGTTTAGCGCCGACGAAAATAATTGTAAATTATGATTAAAAAACACTGGCGGCAGTGGTTGATTTTAGGGATAGTGATGCTGATTTCTTGGCAGATCAGCCAAACCAGAAGCTTGTCAATGCATTTTGTGGACGAAGAAGATCATATTGCTTTTGCCGACTATATTAATCAAGGATATCAGCTGCATCGGGATATTCAAAATAACCATCAGCCGTTGATTTATTTTGGTTCGGCGGCCATCCAGAAGCTGACACATCCGGATAATATTTTTATGCTGATAAGAAGACACCGGCAGGTGGTTTATATTTATGGTTTGTTATGGAGTTTACTAATTGTTTGGCGGTTTAAAGATTTAGGAATAATTTTTGTGGGGCTGTTTGAATTTTTAAAGTATGGGTTATTCGGTAATCTGTGGTTAATGGAAACTTTGGCGGTTTATCCGACAGTCTATATTTTTGGCAATTTGCTGCAGGTTTGGCTGGAGCAGTATCAATTAAAAAAATTAGAGTCAGTTTTTTTGGGTATTTGTGCTTTCCTGATTATTTTTACCATTGTGCCCTTATGGCCTTGGCTGGCTTTAGTTTATTTAGTGTTTTTAATTAAAACCAGAAAGATGGTTTTATGGCAAGGATTGGGACTATTAATCGGCATAGTAATTTTATTTTCCGGTAATTATTCTCCGGTTGACTGGTTCAGAGAATCAATTTACAACAACTGGCGTTATGCGATTCCGGCTTTGTCTCCTTATAAAGGGCCGCTTGACTGGTTAAAAATGATCTCTTTCCCAATTCTAGCCTTTTTTACCAAAAACTCTTTGCAGGCCCATTTCATCAGTTTATTTTTTGTTGGGTATTTGTGGGCGGCTTTTAAGAATCATAAATTATTACTCATTTACCCTTTTCTGGTTCTGGCTAATAACCGGGTGTTATCGCCGGGAACGGTTTATTATCAAGGGTTTCATTTACTTCCCTGGCTGGGCTTAATGATCTTTACTTTTGGGTTTAGTTTAAAGTCAATTAAGTATAAATATTGGCTGATTTTTCTAATCTGGGGAGGAATGTTATTTTTAAATAAAAGCATGCCCTATTTCTTAAAAACCGATACAGCCAATGAATATTATATTAACTTCTCTACGGTGGAAGATATGAATTTTGCGATTAAAAATATCAGTAATCCCAACGACCGGCTGGCAGTGCTGGATAATCAACCGCTGATTTATTGGCAGACAAAGACTAAGCCGGCGACCAGACAACTGGTTTATTATGGCTGGGAATCACAAGTTAAAGATTTACGGGAAAATTATCAAAAAGTTTTTTATGGTGATAATCCGCCGGAAATTATTTACGGCGGCAAAGAAGTTAATTTAATGGTTCAAAAATATATTAGTCTGCAAAGAGATAATAAGCCGAGTTTGCTGTTTGTCAGAAAAGACCGCTATGAAGAAATTACGCCGGAGCAATGGACTGCCCTAGAAACAAGACGCTTCAATCGCTGATAATTACATTGGCAAACTTATAAGCATTAATCAGTCCGGCAGTATCCGGCAAAGTCCAAACCGCAGTCTGCTGAAATACTTTCGGGTCGATGGGTAAATAGACTAAGGGATAAAGATAGGTGGAGTCGTGAATGCCGGTTAAATAAATCGGCTCGGAAGAGTTTCTTAAGCCTATTAACTGTTCTTTTAATCCAACAGGAAGGCTGGAAGCGGCTTTAAGCGGATAAACCTGAAGATATTGATAACCAGCATAAGCAACATTGATAAAATAGATTAAAGCAATTGCGGGCAAGAATTTTTTTGCTTTTTGCAAACCGGCAGAGGCTAAGATTAGAATAATTGGCAGTAAGAATATTGACCGGGTGGAGTGAGGCGCATCAATAGTAATGGCTGAGGCTAAAGGGGCTAATAACAGCCAGGAGAAAAATAATAGTTTATGTTTTTTTAGTTTAAACATACCAACCAGGGCTAAAATTATTTCGATAAAATAGAAGTTGCCGACACCGGGAATTTGGTGCCAGGGATGATTATCGCCTTTTAAAATTAAAAATTTAGGAGAAAAAGTTTTTAAATAATTCTTGGCAATTATTTTACCGAAATAAACATATTTATTGAAAAAAATTCTAGCTGCTAAAGGATTTTTTTGATACTGAAAAGTCCGTTCTTTATTGTAAGTGTCGATCAGGTAAGGGTCGGAAAAAACCGTAATATTTTTCTTTTGAGAAGAAACTTGCCAAAGACCGACAAAAATTAAACTAAAAAAGGCGATAAATAAAATTGAAGGGACGATTTTCGGGTGATAGCGGTAATAAATAAAGATAAAAAATAAAGGAATAAAAATTAAGGCTGAAGAATAAGTTAAACATGCCAGCAGCCAAAAGATTAATCCCCAAATTTTTTTATTTATAATAAGCCAAAGGCCGACGAGAAATAAAGCTAAAGCCAGGTTGGCTTCAAAGGCAATCCTAGAATAAAAAACCGCCCAGGGATTTAAAGCCATTAACAGGGCGGCTAAAGGCTTTTTGGTAATTAAATAAATCATGATAACGCTGATGACGCCGGCAAAGGCGGACCAGAAGCGGATAGAAAAATCATTTAAACCAAAGAGCTTAACCGGAATAACAGTGGCATAAATATAAAGAGGCATTTTATAGTCGCCGATTGATTTAAAAGATAAAGGCAAAAACTGGCCGTGTTCATCTTTGGCGGTTTTTAATATTGAGTAGGCATTGTAGCCAAGGGCGGCTTCGTCACGATTTAAGGCCGGCGGCAAAGAGGATAAACCAATAAACCGGACCAAGATGGCTAATAAGATAATGGCTAATAGTTTAGGCAGATGGCCTCCTGAGGACAAATAGCTGGGAAATAATAAAAATATTTTCCGTTTGGTTTTAATAAATTTAAATCGTTTTGATAAAAGGCAAAGTAAAGTTCGGGTTTATACAGAACCGGATTAATGTAAACCGGCGGCGGCGGCGGATTTAGAGCTAAGTCTTTGTACGGTTTTATCCAAGCTAAGGCTGATCGGTCAGGGTAATGAACAAAATAATCATGCAGATAAGCAGTTAAGTTAATAATTAAAAGCAGGCCGATGATTAAAGCCGGCAAACGTTTGAACCGGCTCCAGCCAAGACCGATTAACCAAGCCAGCGGCACCAGCAGATAAATTGCCCGGGAGGCGTGAGGAGTTTCGTTGACCAAAGCGGCCACGATGGGACTTAAGAAGAGCCAGGATAAAATCAGCCAAGTTTCTTTACAGTGGTAATTTAATAAAGCAACTAAGCCGGCTAGCAAAAGAATTCCTTGGACTAGCAAGAGTTCGCCGCCAAAGCCGGAATGATGGCGTAAGTTAGGATCGCCGCTGACAAGCAAAAACTGAGGATCAAAATATGAAACATAATTTAAAATAAATTTTTTAAGTCTTTCCGGCTTGCGCTGAGTGGAGGTAATTAAGTTGTCGTTGGAAAGACGGTATTGCTGGCTGGCAGCATAAAAAGGAGATTTAACTAAAATTAATATGCTTAAACCAATTAAAGCTAGGCCAATAATAAACTGTTTAAATTTTGTCCGGCTGTAAAGCAAAAAGGTGATGATAAATAATGAGGGAGCTAAGAATCTAAGGGAAACATAAGTATAGATGCCTAAAATCACGGCTAAGCTGGCAATGATAAGTTTTTTTCTGATAACCAAATAAACTGCCAGAACCAACCAAAATAATGATAAGTGGGACTCAAAGCCGATCCGGCTGAAATGAATACTCCACGGCATAATTAAAAAGCTTATTGCCACAAAAGAACCAAGCCATTTAAATAATAGCCAAGCAACCCCGAGTGAAGCTAATAATGACGGCAAGCGAACAGTTAATTCAGACACGGATAAAAATTTCCCCAATAAAGTGGTGAACCAAATATAAACCGGAGCTTTGTAGTCGCCGTAGGAAATAAATATTGGCTGAAGCCAGGATTTGCCATTTAAGTCTCTGCCTGTTGTTAATAATGACCGGGCATCTAAGCCGATGGCCGCTTCATCCCAATAAAGGCTGACCGGGATGTTGCCAAACTGCCAAAAGCGGGCTATTAACCCCAACAGACCTAAAATAAATAAAAGAATAATTAGGGCTTTTTTCATTTATACTATTATAGTATGTTAGTGTTTTTATTGCTTTTTGCCTTAGCCACCCGGCTGCCTCACATTTGGGGTTATAATATTCCCTTTAGTTTTGATCATGGCCGGGATGCTTTAGCGGTTTTGGATTTAATAAAAAATCATTCTTTGAAATTCATCGGGCCCTGGACCAGCATTCAGGGCTTGTTTTTCGGACCGGGTTGGTACTATTTGCTGGCGCCGTTGTATTGGTTGTTGAACGGCAATCCTTTAGCCGGACCAATAACCATGCTTATTCTTAGCTTGTTTACTATTGGATTGGCCTATAAATATTTCGGCTTATATGAAGCAATTATTTTTGCCTCGGCGCCGATTTTTACCATGATCAGCGTCAGCAGCGCCAATCCTTTCCCGATGGTGTTAATCACATTGCTGATTTTAATCTGCTTAAAAAAACCAAAGAGCCACGCATTAAATTTAGGATTGCTGGTTGGTCTAGGATTTCATTTTTCTTCGGCCCTGGCAATTTTTTATTTATTGATAATTCCCTTAATTTTATTAATCAAAAAAATTAAATTAAATCTAAAAAAATTAATAATCGGGCTGATTATTCCTTTTATCCCGCAAATGCTGTTTGAGATAAAAAATAATTTTCTGGAGGTTAGATCGCTGGTCAATTATTTTATTGCCGGGGAAAGCCAGCATATTAATCCGGGGAAAATTAAGATCGTGACTGACTCAATTATCCATGAGCTGGGGTTGGCAATTTTGCCGGATCTTGTTTGGCTGAAATATTTAGGCTTAGGTTTATTAATGGCCGGATTGGTAATAGCAATAAAAAGAAGAAAAATTAAGTTTGTTTGGCCGGAGGTTGGTTTGTTTTTGTTAATCCCGACGATTGGCTTTTGGTTCCTTCATTACAATGTCTGGTATGTTTATGGTTTGCTGCCGGTAGTAGTGACAGCGGTTGGCAGGATTTTACGGTCTGCGCCAAAAATTATTAGTTATAGTTATTTAGGGTTGTTAATTATCGGCGCAATTAAAATTCCTATGCGCCAAACAGGGGTAGCTTTTTTACCGGTTAAACTCCAGGCGATAAATTATATTTACGACCAGGCTCAAGATAAACCATTCAGTTCTTTCCAGTACTTGCCGAATATTTATGATTATGCTTATCAGTATCTGTATTTCTGGCAAGGATTTAAGAATCGGCCCCTGCCGGTGGAATTTAGCTATAAACCGGGAGAAATAAGTTATGTCAGTGAAAAAGCAAGTTTACTGAGCCGCCTTCACCCCTTCGACTTCGCTCAGGGCTACGCGGGGCAAGCGGAAAAAATCTTTCTAATTATTGAAAAGCCGGAGAATGTTTGGCATTATCCGCTGCAGAACTGGTTGGACAATATTAAGTATTCAGAAATTGTCAGTAAAAAAGAGTTTGGCGCGGAACTGGAAGTTTGGGAAGTTAAACCTTAGTCAGGATTTTTGGCAAACAAGACAAAGGCGGGCTGGCCATCGTCGAAGTTAATTGTTTCTTTAAACTGAGTAAAGCCGGATTTAGGATGGTTGGCTTCAGTGCAAACATACAAAACTTTGTCTTCGGGGATTTTGGCAGGGCAGGTTTCGCCAATAAAATATAAATTCCCCAAATGGTTAATTGAAGAAAAGCCAAATTTATCGGCAGAAGTAATTGCCTCCTGAGATTGTAACTGCCATTTGGCCGGATCGTATTGGTTGTAAAAAAGAAAATAAATATAAGCAGTGCCGCGGGAGTCAGTAATCAAAGCTTTATCAAATTTCGGCATTAATTCATTAACACGCCGGACTAATTCTTTGTAGCCTCCCTGCCATTCATAGGGTTGATTAACAGGAGAGTGAACAAAGTAGGCATCCAGGTAAGTAAGAAAATTAAAAACAAAAATTATTGCCAACAGCAAACTCAGCCGCGGAAACCGCTTAATAGCGGCACTAACCCCTAAAGCAATTGCCACAGATAAAGGCAAGATCATTAAGATTGCCCGGATAGCGCTGGGAGTTTCAAAGGTAATGGCTGCCGGTAAAGGGGCTAAAAACAACCAAACTAAAATTAACCAGTGTTTCTTTTTAGCCAAAAAATATAGCCCCAGGAAAAAGAACGGCAAACTAAACCATAAAAGCTGACCACTATCCGGAGAGCGGTAACGCGGCCTATTCGGATCGCCTTGGAAAAACAAAAAGTCAGAGTCGAAGTGAGAAATATAACGTTTGGCTATATCTAAAGTAAATTCCATTGGCTTATTGTGAAGAGCTCTGGTTAACCATAATGGCTGATTTCTGGTTTCACGATATTTTTCCTCCAAGCGCTGCATCACGCCGGATTGATGGTTAAAAACACTGATGCCGCTAAAACGGCTAGAGTTCGACTGCAAAATTAATACAGTAATTAAAGGCAAAAATACCCACAAAATCTTTTTTTGTTTTGTTTGGAAAAATAGATAAATTAACCAAAGAGGTATAAAAATAATCGCGGCACTGTAAGTAAAAGTCGCTAAGGTAAAAGCAATGATGCTACTGGTAAAGCGTTTCCGGAGGAACAAAAGACTCGCCAGCGTAATTAGAAATAAGCTAACATTGGCTTCAAAGGCGGCCCGGGAGAAATGAATATGCCAAGGCATGGCGGCTAAAATAAGAGCGCTTAATAGCGGCCACAATTGTTTTTTAGATTTGGATATTTCTTTAACTAAAAAATAGGCCAATAAGACAGTCAAACTGCCGAATAAAGCCGAAGGCAGACGAACAGCAAATTCGTTTAAGCCAAAAATTAAAATTGAGGGTATGGTTAAGTAAACATAAACCGGCAGCTTGCCTTCGCCAAAAGAACGGAAAACTATTGGCCAGGCTTTACCAAACTCATCTTTGCCGGTTTTAATTAAGGAGTAAGCATTGTAACCAAAGGCGGCTTCGTCATTGACAAAACCGGAAGGGACCTGACCCAGCTGATAAAAACGCAGGATTAATCCAAAAATAAAGATTAGTCCCAGCCAAAACTTTTCAGATTTGATAAACTGATGTATCTTCATCATCATAAACTCTAATAAAGCACCCTTTAGTCTCTATTGTTTCAAGAGTTAACTTTAAAGGCAAGGCTTCTTGGTCTTTCTGATAGAGTTCCTGCATTTCCATTTTATGGACAATCAGTAAATTAATTTTCTGGATTTTTAACCAATTAATTGCTTCATCAGGAAGGAGGGTCCGGAAAATAGAAATTTCTTTAGTATAGGCTGGTGGCTCAAAACTGGAGTAACCGTTAATAAAAGCGTGATTGGCCGTTAATAAAAACGAATGATAATACAGACGTTTAATTTCCAAACCGCTTAAAGGCATTACCCAGGTTTGAATCGGCAACTCCAGAACAATACTGGCCGGTTGCTTGACTAACCACTGATACACAGCAGGAATTTCTCTTTTGACAGGAACTGAAACAGAAAATAATGGCAAGCGGATTTCCCCAATTACTAAAGTAATAATGAAGACTGACAATAAAGCAACCAATTTTGGTTTTAGTTTTTTAAACCAGCGGCTCAAGCCCAAACCTATTAATAAGGCTAAACCTAATAAAGCTAAATGTGACCAACGTTGAGGCACGCGCATGCTTTTAAAACCAGGAATAAGGTAATAGGCAAACCAGTAAGGCAGGGGTAATGGGATTGATAATTTTTGCTTGATGAGTTGGAAATAAGGCCCAAAACTCATTACTAATCCGGTGAAAAAAATACTTAGGGGCGCCCAGGCTTGCGGCAAGCGCCATAATTTAATAATAGTTAATAATCCCGAAATTGAAACAATCGCGCCTAAATAGGACGGCCAAGGATGTTTAATAATAATTTTTTCGGCTAGATCAGCCAAACGGGAATTTTGCGTCGGATAAAAATATTCCAGAAAATAAGATGATCCGGAAAAAACATCATTGAGAGAGCGGCCGGCTTGCCAAGTTTTAGCAACCCGGAAATAAGGTTGAAAAATAATTGCCACAATAACTAAGGCTAAAATAAAATATTTAATTAAAACCAAAAGCATTTTTTTAGTAATTTGTTTTTGCCAGAAATAAATTAAAGCAAAAATGCTTAAAGCAAAAATATAAACGTACCCCAAGAAGACCGTATTGAAGATTTGCAGCAACCAGCAAATCACTAACAACAAAGCCCAATAATTTTTGCGGGAACTGGTAAATTTTAAGAAGCAATAAATTCCTAACGGCAGCCAATACATTATTAAAACCTGCAAATGTTCCAAAGTGTCAATCCGGCCAACGGAAAAAGAAAATAAAATCCCACTGATCAAACCCGCCGACCAGTTTTTGGACAACTGGTAAACCGCCAGATAAGTAAAAAAACCATTCAAAATAAAGGCAAGAAACACATTAAAACTATAAGCTAGAAACGGCTGTTGAAAAATCTTAACTAAAGGTAAGGCTAAAAATGAACTAGTAAATAAAGGGTCGGAAAAAGCTAGGGTGTCTTTCAGTGGATGAAAGAAGGGAACTTGAAAAATATTGTTTAGCTTAGAAGTGAAACTGTAAATATTCCAGTTCATTAAATAACTTAAATGAAATTCATCCTTGGCCGCCACTGTCAAACTGACCGGATGTAAAATTAATGGCCAAGTGACAAAAACAGTTAAACTAACAAAAATCAACAAACTCAAACCATGTCTAGTTTTCATAAATCTTAAAGGCTCCTGCCTCAGCGGTCACGATTAAGCTGTTAGGCAAATAATTTCCGTCCTGAAATTTAATTTTACCAAATTCCAGATATTCCCCCTGATCCTTAGGGACATAATTATTTAAAGCCTGAACTAAACGCGGATCAGTTTGGGTGTAAAACCAGTAATAAATTGAGGGCCGGCCTAAACTGCGGGTAATGTAAACTTGATTGTATTTATCCTGATTGGCGTCGACATATTGAACCATTTCCTGATAACCATACTGCCACTGTGATGCCCACTGGTAAGGGTAAACCTGGTGATAAAGGTACAAGTAACGGCTGGCTTCAATAAGTAAAATAATTAAGAATATTTTCTTAAAACGAATCACTCCCCTGGCGGTAAAAATCGTTAAGGGAATCAGCATGGCCAAACTTCTTAAAGCATGCGGGCTGGCTAAGGTTAAGGCGGCCGGTATTGGGGCTAAAAATAACCAGGCCAAAAGCATTAAATCAGTTTTCGTGCGCTTTTTAAGGCTTTGCAATAAACCGTAAAGCAAAAACGGCGCTTCAATTAAATAAAGTCCGCCAACGGTTTGAATTGAATGGCGGGGGTTAGTATCGCCTTGTAAAAATAAATAGTTAAAACTAAAGTGATTAAAATAGTTGGTTAGAAAAATCTGCGAGTACTGCCAATAGCGATGATGGACTAACCGGGCGATAGTGCCTCCGCCATCAGCGGCAATTAATTGATTGGACTTAATAATCGGATCGAGAGTGGCAAAAGCGCTGGTTTCACTAAAACGCTGGCGGA
>CAZDQA010000008.1:0-16396 GCA_964507605.1 uncultured Pseudomonadales bacterium
TATTAGTTAATACCTCCAAATACAGGAGTAAATAAAAAGCCGGCGTCTTTAAATAAAAGATAGCCGATTAAGCTGGCAATGACAAAGGCGGCGGCGACAATAGCCAGACCAATCAAAGACTGGAGAATTTTATTGCCGGCGGCTTGGATTTGCTGAGGGTTGCCGTTAGAGCCAAGATAAAGATAGCCGGCCATAATCAAGTTAACCAGGGTAAATAAGCCGGCTAAAGTCATAATTAAATAAACCAGATTGGTAATAAATAAAGTCAGGCCGCCTTGTTCCAGAGTATTATAAGCGGGATCTACGGGATTATTAATAGTGCCAATAATGTCAGTAAAAATCATATAATTTGGATGCCGGTGATAAGCTGGACCAGCTTAATTATCCAGTAAGATAAAAATAAAATTAAAAAACCGGCAACGGCTGAGCCTAGAGTTTTACTGGACTGTTTTTGCTTTTCGACATTACCGGCATTAAGAATCATGCCGGCACCACCGACTAAGATAAAAATAAAAAGAATAATGGCGGCAATCACATAGATGTTTCTTAAGACCACAGATAGGATGGTAAATAAGCCGCCAGGATCTTTGTATTCAGTAATGTTGCCGGCTTTATCGCTACCAAGGTTAAAATACTGACCAATGTCTATTGCCATAAGTTTAGAATAACAGACTATAGTGGTAAAATACAAGGATAGATGGAAAAGTATAGGCAAAGATTAACTAAGTTTGTGGCCAAAAGGGTGGATAATTTTATGGACGTCGAGGAAATTGTCCAGGATACTTTGATCAGCGCGATGGATAGCTTACCGACGTTTAAGGGCAAAAGCAGTGAGTTTACCTGGCTTTGCGCTATTGCCAGGCATGAAATCGGGGATTTTTACCGGAGAAAGAAGATTAAGCAGATTGTGTTTTCCAAACTGCCGTGGTTGAAAGAATTAGTGGATGAGGCTTTGGGGCCGGAGTTGGCTTTTCAGGAACTGGAAACAAAAACCAGAATTTTAAAAACCTTTAAAAATATCAGCGAAGGATATCATCAGATTTTGCGACTAAAGTATATAGAGGGGCTGTCGATGAAACAGATTGCCCATAAATTAAATCTGACCGTGAAGGCAGTCGAGTCCAGATTAACCAGGGCCAGACTGGCCTTTCAATTAGAATATGATAAAGAAGATTATCCGCTTAGGGACTTTGCTGACGATTAAGGAAAGCTATTTGCTGACAAAAAATGTGGTGGGTTTGGGAATACATCCGTATAAAACCTTAAGGGTATTGCAAAGGGAGAAAGACCGTTCACAGGAATTATTGCTTTGGATGCTGCCAGTGGTGTTATTGGGGCTAGGATTAATTTGGCCGGCGATTATCATTGTGAGCTATTTATTTTTCTGGTGGACAAGGGTATGGTTAAAAAAATAATTTTAGTGAAGCCAAGGGGTTTGTGCGCCGGGGTGGACCGGGCTTTAAGGATTTTAGAGTTGGCGGTGAAAGAAAATAAACAGCCGGTTTATTGCAGGCACGAGATTGTCCATAACAAAAAAGTGGTGGAGGAGTTTAAGCAAAAAGGGGTTAAGTTTGTGGAAGACTTAAAGAAAGTGCCGGATGGGGCAGTGGTGGTTTTTAGCGCTCATGGCAGCAGTCCGGAATTATTTGAGCTGGCCAGGAAAAAACATTTAAAGGTGGTGGATGCGGTTTGTCCCTTGGTAACCAGGGTACATTTAGAAGCAAAAAAATTTGAGAGTGAAGATTATCAAATTATTTATTTGGGCCATAAAAATCATCCGGAGGCGTTAGGGGTTTTAGGGGAAGTAAAAGAAGCAATTTTGATCAGTAATTTAGCCGAAGCAAAAAAATTAAAGATTCCGGAGAAGACAGTTTTATTAACGCAAACAACTTTAGCCCTAGATGAAACCAAAGAAATTATTGATTATTTAATAACTAAGTTTCCCCAAATAGTTTTACCGCCGGGCAAAGATATTTGCTTTTCGACAACCAATAGGCAATTGGCAGTGAAGGAGTTAGCCAAAAAAAGCGATTTAATTTTAGTCGTCGGGTCAAAAACAAGTTCTAACTCCAATCGATTAAAAGAAGCAGGGGAAAAGGCAGGAGTAAGGTCATATTTAATTGACGGGCCGGAAGATTTTCAGGAAGAGTGGTTTAAAAATAAAGAAAAAGTGGGAATTACTGCCGGAGCGTCAGTGCCGGAGAAGTTAGTTAATAAAGTTGTGCAGGCAGTGCAAAAAAAATACGGCGGGGTAATTGAAGAGATGACGGTAATTAAAGAGGAAGTTAAATTTAAGATATGAAAAGATTAGCGATTTTGGGATCAACCGGGGTGATCGGGTCAAAAGCCTTAGAGGTAGTCAGGGATTATCCGGAGGAGTTTAAGATAATCAGCTTGGCCTGCGGCCATGAGTCAGAAAAGTTTAAAGAGCAAATAAAAGAATTTAAACCAAAAATAGCGGCAGTGGGGGAAGATGAGTTGGTGAAAGCGGCGATTCAGGCGGAAGTGGATTTGGTGATAGTGGCAGTGGTGGGAATGGCGGGAATTGCCCCAACTTTGGCAGCGGTCAGGGCCGGCAAAGACGTGGCCTTGGCAACCAAAGAAGTGCTGGTGGCGGCCGGGGAAGAAGTAATGAAAGCAGCGAAAAAATATAAAGTCAAGATCATTCCGATTGACAGCGAACACTCAGCGATTTTCCAAAGCCTGAAAGCCGGTCAACCCAAAGAGATTAAAAATATTTATTTAACAATGGGGCAGGGGAAGATCAGCCAAATGAGCCAAGCGGAACTAGAAAAAGTTAGTTTGGAAATGCTGTTGAACCGGAAAACCTGGACAATGGGCCAAAAAATCAGCGTGGACAGCGCTACCTGTATTAATAAAGCCTTTGAGATAATCGAGGCCCGGTGGTTATTTGATTTAAGTCCGGAACAAATAAAAGTAGTGATCCACCCGGAATATTTATGCCATTCAATGGTGGAGTTTGTGGACGGTTCAGTGATAGCGGAATTGGGAGTGCCGGAGATGAAACGGTATGTAGAATATGCCATGTTTTATCCGCAAAGACGGGCAGTAAAAGATATTCCGGAGATTAATCTAGTTGGGAAAAGTTTATCGTTTAAAGCAGTGGATTTGGAAAAATTTCCCGGGCTTAAATTAGGCTATTTGGTTTTGGAAAAAGGCGGTGATTGGGGAGCAAAACTGCATGAGGCTGACGAAAGAGCAGTAAAAAAGTTTATTGACGGAGAGATTAAATTTACCCAAATAGTGCCGTTAATTGAGGCGGAAATGAAAAAATATTTATGATTTCAGCGGTAATTACCTGTGCAGGCAATGGCAACCGGTTTGGTAAAGATAAACTATTTGCCTTGATTGATAAAGAGCCGGTGTTTATTAGAGCCTTGAGGCAATTTTTAGCAGTTAAAGAGATTGGCGAGGTTATTTTGGCAGTAAGAGAAGCTAATAAAAAACAGTTTGAGAAGTGGCTTAAAAAATTCAAGTTAAAAGTTAATTTAGTAGAAGGCGGGGAAGAACGGTATGTTTCAGCTTACAAAGGAGTTGTGATCAGTAAAGGCGAGTATGTTTTGATTCATGATGGGGCCAGACCTTTGGTCACAACAAAGTTAATTAAAAGAGTGATTAAAGGGATGAAAAAACACAGGGCAGTGATGGCGGCGGTGGAGACAACGACTTGTGTGAAGGTGGTAAATCCGGAGAGTTTGGAAGTGGAACAGTGTTTGGAAAGACAAAAGAGCTGGTTGGGACAAACACCGCATGGGTTTAAGCGGGAGATAATTTTAAAGGCTTATGAAAAAGCCATTAAGGGAGAAATCAGCGGAATGGATGATTGTGAACTGGTGAGAAAAACCGGAGTGAGGGTTAAAGTAATTCCTGGCGAGTGGACGAATAAGAAAGTGACTTTGCCGACGGACTTAAATATTGTGAGACAGTGGTATAAATTATTAAAAAAAGAGGGGAAGTTATGAGAGTGGGGATTGGTCAGGACAGCCATAGGTTAGCGGTGGGAAAGAAAAGATTAATTTTGGGCGGAGTGGAGATAAGTAAAGATTATTATTTAAAGGCGGATTCGGACGGGGATGTGATAATTCATGCCTTATTTAACGCTTTAGCGTCAGCAATCGGGGAAAAACCGTTAGGATTTTACGCCACACCGTTATTTGAAAAAGGAATAACTGATAGTAAAGTATTCCTGCAGGTAATTTTAGGCAAGCTAAAAAAACAAAAATATAAAATTGAAAATGTGGCCATAACAATTGAAGCCAAAACGCCGAGGTTTGAAAAAATATTAGAACCAATAAGAAAATCTTTAGCCAAGATTTTAGAAATTAAAGAAGGACAGGTAGGGATTTCACCAACCAGCGGGGACGGATTAACTGCTTTTGGAAGAGGCGAGGGAATTCAGGTTTTTAGCACGGTTTTATTAAGCAAATGAAGTTAAAATTAAAAGCGTCGGCAAAGATTAATTTAGGTTTAAGCATCTTAGGCAAGCTGCCAAATGGTTATCATCGGGTGAAGACAATTTATACTCAAGTTGGTTTGTTTGACTTGATAACACTGGAAGATATAAAAGAAGATACAATCGATTTTATGGACAAAAGCAATTTGGTGTGGCAAGCGGCTAATTTAATTAAAACAAAATATAAAATAAAAAAAGGAGCGAGAATAGTTTTAGATAAAAAGATTCCGAGCGGGGCAGGTTTAGGCGGAGGCAGCAGCGACGCGGCCGTGGTTTTGAAAGGTTTAAATAAATTATGGCAGTTAAAATTAAGCGAAAATGAGCTGGTTGGTTTGGGGAGAAAGCTGGGAAGTGATATAGGTTATCAAATAGTCGGCGGCACGAAAATGGAAACCCAGGGAGGAAACGAGGCTGGGAAATTTATTGATTTGGGGAGAATAATTAAAGGTTGGGTGGTGATTGGCGTGCCGAAAATTTTTATCGGCAGCAAAGAAGCATACAGCCGGGTGGAGCAGGATAAGATCGGGAAACAGGAAGTATTGTGGCATAATGATTTTGAGATTTGGACATTTAAGCAATATCCACAAATAAAAAAAATTAAAGAAATTATGTTAAAAAGCGGGGCAACACATAGTTTAATGAGCGGCAAAGGTTCAGCAGTGTTTGGAGTGTTTAAAGACAAAAAAACAGCTATAATCTGCTGGGGAAAATTAAAAAAGCAAGATAACCAAGTATTTATCGTGGAGGCTTTATGATTAGCAGGAAAAAAACCAAGAAAATCAGAGTAGGGAAAATAGCCATTGGCGGGGATAGCCCGATTACGGTGCAGACAATGGTGAAGGTGGATGCGCATGACGTTAAAGCAGTAGTCAGACAGATTAAAGAACAGGAAGAGGCGGGTTGTGATATTACCAGGATGAATGTGTTGGATATGGAGAGCGTGAAGAATTTTTCTAAAATAAAAAAGGAAATAAAAATTCCGCTTGTGGCCGATATCCATATTAACTATTTATGGGCAATGGAGGCGATCAGGCAGGGAGTAGATAAGTTAAGAATTAATCCGGGCAATATTGGCGGAGTGGATAAGGTAAAACAGGTGGTGAAGTTAGCCAAGGAAAGAGGGGTGCCGATCCGGATCGGCGTTAATGCCGGGTCCTTGGAAAAAGACTTGCTTTTAAAATATCATCATCCGACGGCAGAGGCTTTAGTGGAATCGGCCGGAAGACATATTAAGATTTTAGAGGACTTAGATTTTGACCAAATTGTGGTGTCGATTAAAGCTTCGGATGTGCGGAAAATGACCGCGGCTTACAGATTGTTCAGCGCTAAATATGATTATCCGGTCCATTTGGGAGTGACAGAAGCCGGGCCGCCGAGCGTGGGGACAATTGTATCCAGCGTGGGAATTGGTTCGTTATTATTAGACGGCATCGGCGATACGATCAGGGTGTCTTTAAGTGGAGACAGTTTAGAGGAGATAAGAGTGGGGAAAGAGTTGTTAAAAAGCCTGGGGTTAAGGTCGGGGCCGCGCTTAATTTCCTGTCCGACCTGTAGCCGGACGTCTTACAATATGCTAGCTTTGGTGAAAAAGGTGGAGAAATATTTGGATAGAATTACAACGCCGATTCAAGTGGCGGTAATGGGTTGCGTGGTCAATGGGCCGGGGGAGGCGAGGGAGGCGGATGTGGGGATAGCCGGAGGGAAAAAGGCCGGGGTGTTGTTTGCCAAAGGGGAGATTGTGAAGATTGTGAAAGAAGAGGAAATGTTTGAAGAATTGGTGAAGTATATAGAAAGGTTAACCAGATAATTTTCAGCTCGACAGCGCAGACGTGCGACGTGCTCAATCGTTTGCGACTCCGCCTTCGGCGTCTCGCCAGACATCTTGCGCGCGTCGGTTCTGCTTCTGTCTGCGCTGAAAATTTGTATTGCCTGCGTTGAATCTATTTGCCTAGGTTTTGCGTTTGGGTTTGGTACCAAGAAATGGCTTTGTCCAGTTCCTGGGGAGTGAAGTCAGGGAAAAGGGTGTCGGTAAAGTAAAGCTGGGTGTAGGCGATTTGCCAAAGCATAAAACCGGACAAGCGGTGGTTGTTCGGGGCAGTGCGGATTAATAGGTCAGGGTTAGGCAGATCTTTGGTGTCAAGATGATTATAGAAAGGTTGACCTTTTGCAATTGCTCTTAAAATCTCATCGCGGCCGCCGTAGTTGAAGGCTATGGTAAGAGTCATTTTATGGTTGGTTTTAGATTTATTTTTCCAGTTATCAAAAAACTTTTGCACATCTTTGGGAAGTTTGGTTAAATCACCAATAGTGTTTAAACGGACGCCCTTTTTAATATATTTATCAGTGGCTTTGGGGATAAGCTGGCGGAAGAGATTGAAATATTTGGCGACCCAAGCTTGGCCCCGGTTCCAGTTTTCAGTGGAGAAAAACCAGAGAGTTAAATAGGGAATGTTAAGTTTAAGGCAGTGGTCAACCAGGTTTTCAGTGGTAGTTTCGACCGCGTATTTATGGCCGGAAAATTCCGGCAAGTGTTTGGCTTTGGCCCAGCGGCGGTTGCCGTCGCAGATAATAGCGATATGCTTGATTAATGTCATGTTATTGATCAGGGCGTAGCGGGGGTGTGAATGGTGGCGTTGGAGGAGCAGGGGGCGTTCCCAGAATATTTATTCCGAAGGTGATTTGCAGGAGTTCAATAATCCAATAAGCGGCAAAGATGATTAAAAACCCAATTAAGGCGCTGGTGATCATACCGGTGCCTTTTTTGATTTTTTCCGGGTTGCCGGCAGAGACAAAAATAGTAAACCCGCCAAAGACGAGCATAAACAAGAGTATTATTCCGGCGAGGATGAAGATAACGGGAATGATGGCATTAATCACCTCGGCGGGGGTTTTGCCGATAAAAGCAAAAGACGCACCGACACCAGACTCTTCAATGATTTCGCTTCCGGGAAATTTAAGAGCAAGCTGGTTCATGGGTTGGAAAATCCTGGTAATTGTAAGATGTCATAGCCAATAAAACGAAGCAGAAAGACGGAAAAGATAATAAAAAGCAATCCGGTGAGGGCAGAACCGATAATTTCTTTAGCGGCATTGATTTTTTCCGGGTTGCCGCCGGCTAAAATAATGCTGACGCCGCCGAAAACCGAGAGTAAAAAAGCAATCCCGCCGCCCATTAAAATGGCGAATTTCAAGACCCACTTAACCAGTTCTTGCGGGTCGGTGGGAATGGGCCCAAGAGCGGTGTCAACAGTAGAACCCGAACTTCCGCCCCCGCCCCCGCCGCCTCCACCACCCCCTGGTGGGGTTGTACATACCCAGGTTCCAGGCTCACAATACGTATTAGGAGGGATTGTGCATTCAGAGCTGTCATGGCAAGCATAGATAATCGATGGAGAAATTAACAAAAACCCACCCAGTATAAATAGCAAAATCACAACTTTTTTCATTAACTCAAGTTTAGCACGAAAACAGTGTAAAATTAAAATATGAGGAAAGTGATAATTTTTTTATTGTTAATTTTTTTAGTGGGCGGGGTAAGGGCAATCAGTCCGATTGAAGAACTGCAAACGGAAATTGATAAATTAAGCGCGTCGCTGGAAATGAGTCGTCGGGCAACGACGCCATTAGAGCAAGAACTGGCAAAATTAAAAACGCAATTAGATGCGATTCAGGCAGGAATTGATAAAGCCAAAGCGGAGTTAAAAACTTTGGAGTTAAGTATTGCCGAAAGAGAAAAAGAATTTAGCCAAAATTATGTATTATTGGCGGAAGGGGCGGCGAGTTTTTATAAAATTTCAAGATATGGTTATAGCTCGTTAAATTTATTTGCTAATGGTTTGATGGGTGGGGCGATGCGGGATTTATTTTATCGGCAGGCGGTGACGGATAAATACAAAAACGTGATTGAAGAAATCAGCAAGGAATTATTGGCTTTGGAAGCGGATAAGAAGAAAGCCCAGGCGGATAAAGCGGCACTGGATGCATTGCAAGTGAAGGTAGACAAAGAAGCCAAGTTTTTTGAAGGGGAAATTTCCGGGGCAAAAGCTTACCAGGCAAAGTTGTCCCAGCAGATCGCCAGTTTGTCTGCAAAACAGCAAAATATTATTGCCCAAAAACTGGCGAGCTTGGGAATTTCTCGTTCTGCCGCTAGTCCTGGCCGCTGTGACAGTGATTTAACTAACGGACGTGATCCTGGATTTTCTCCAAAACTGGCCATTTTTACTTACGGGGTACCTCACCGAAATGGTTTGAATCAATATGGGGCTTGGCGAAGAGCAAAAGACAATCAAGATGTAGAAGAAATATTGCAGGCATACTATCCTGGTAAAACGTTAAAGAAAGACTATGATCAAGGTATTCAAATTACAACAACTTCTGGTTGGTCTGGATCAATAGAAGACTACGTTAAAAGAATTTATGAAATGCCTGATTCTTGGGTAGAAAAAGATTTAGCGGCACTTAAAGCACAAGCAGTAGCGGCTCGGACTTATGCGTTAAACGTCACTAGCAATGGTTCAAAAGCAATTTGTACTACCGAGCAATGTCAGGTGTTTAAGCCGGATCCTAAGGGGGGAAACTGGGATAGAGCAGCTGAGGCAACAAAAGGTTGGGTTTTGATGGATGGTGGCAGTCCCGCTTACACACAGTATGCTTCAACTCATGGAGGGTACATTAAAAACTTAGGTAAGTTTGATGGGCCAGGAGGCAATCCAACCAGCTTTTCCGACTTGCAATCAAGGGCCAATGATCGTGAGTCGCCTTGGTTCTATTGCGATTGGGGCTGGCGAAGTGATGGGTACAGTAACACGGCATGGTTAAGACCGAGTGAGGTAGCAGATATTGCTAATGTTATTCTTCTTGCCAGGGAAGATTCATCAGCGAAGCCACATTTATATCAGGTAGATGAACCCAATCCCGAAGGAGTGGATAATTGGGACGCAGAACGGGTAAAGCAAGAGTTAAGAAAATATAGAACTCCTTTTAACAATGTGACTGATGTGCCTGTTAGTGCTAATTTTGATGATGGAATGACTACGAACGTGACAGTTACAGGAGATGCGCCGGCAGGATCTTTTTCTGGATCAGAGTTTAAAGATTGGTTTAACTTACGGGCGCCGGCGAACATTCAGATTGTCGGGCCGCTGTATAATATAGAGAGGAGATAAATGCCGGATATTTTTGTGGCTCAGGACAAGACTAATAAGGACGCGCCTTCGCTACGCAAAGGAGTGTCCTTAAATGGCTTAGGGCCAAGATATGAAACCGTGGCTGAGAGATTGTTGGGGGAGCGGAAGCCCAATAGGACAAGAACTTTTAACATTTTGCCCAGAAGAGTCAAGTTTGAGAATCAGGAGCAAAGAGAGAAAATAATTTTGCTTTTGCGCCAGCACTGGGTAACGCAAATTCATTGGTTGGCGGCACTCTTTTTAGGGGTTTTAGTTCCTTTGATTTTTATCTGGGTGCCCATTCTTGATTTTCTGCCTGGAAATTATCAATTTATGGCCTTTGTCGGTTGGTACTTATTATTAATTGCTTATGTTTATGAGAAGTTTATCAGTTGGTATTATCAGGTTTTTATTATTACTGATGAGCGGGTGATCGATATTAATTTTTCTAATCTGATTTACAAGGAATTATCGGAGGCAAAAATTGATAATATTGAAGACATTACTTATAAACAGGGAGGAGTGATGCGGGCGGCCTTTAATTTTGGGGACGTAACAATGCAAACTGCCGGAGCGGAAAGAGAATTTATGATCGAATCGGTACCAGAACCAAATCGGGTGGTAAAAATTATTAACGAGTTAAAATTAGAAGAAGAGCATGAAAAAATAGTCGGAAAGGTAAGATGATAATGACACCGTTTGATAAATTCTTACAATTTTTGGTTAAAGGCTGGCGGTTGGATATTGTGGTGCTGGGCAAGGCCGGCGCGTTATTATTATTATTTATATACTTTATGTTTAGTCTGGTGGTAGTTAGACAAGTGGATTTAATGGCCAGAACAATTCATACTCAATTAGATAAACCTTTAAAAATAGCCGCTTATTTTTTAATAATTTTAGCGGCGGGAGCGTTTATTTTAGGATTATGCATATTGTAAAAATTGTCGGTAAGCCGAATCAGACCACCTGGTCGCAGGTACATACATTTAAACCTGAAGATGAAAAGCTGGGCAGCTATGGAGAGTTAATGGCGGCTTTGTCCTTTAAGGCCAAGGACGAGGCAGTAGAAGTAAGTTCGTTCGGAACAGAAATTATCAACCGCCTGCAGGAGATTTATTATTCCAATGAAAGCGAGAGCATTTTGAAAAAAATAGAACAAACCTTGGAAAGTTTGGCGGCGGAGTTTTTAACGCAAGTGGAATTGGAAGCGGTGATCGGGGTGGTTTGGTCAGCGGAAAAGACCTATTTATATGCGGGGAGAAACGGGCGGGGACAAGCAGTGTTGAAACGGGGAGAAGCGAAGGTGAATTTATTCAGCGGAACAGGTGAAGGTATAGAAACAATTTCAGGCGAGCTTAAACCAGGAGACCGCTGGCTTTTAGGGACGGAACAGTTGTTTGAAATAGTGATTGAGGGAGAGATTGGCCCGATTTTGAGAAGCAGAGAGTTGGATCAAGCGGGGGAGAGTTTGGGGGCTTTGGTTTATGGCCAGGAGCATAATTCTCAGGTGGCGGCAGTGTTGGCAGAGGCAGAATTAGCAGAAACGGAGCCGGTTAAGGAGAAACAGAAGGAAAAGCCTAAAATAATGGAGTTTATGAAGGTGGGGAAGTGCTGGTTAATGAATAAATGGAATAAAAGACCGGAAATACGGTTGGGAAGAGGCGGCCGCGGCAAAAAGTCAGCCTTGTCAGCAGCCTTAATTTTAATTTTAGTGTTTGGGGTGAGCTTAGTGCTGGCAGGTGGAAAAAAGCAGAGAGAAAAGCAGCAGCAAGAGGTTCAATCAGTGATTGAGGAGGTGCAGTATAAATATGACGAGGCGCATAATTTGTTAAAACTGAATCCTTTAAGGGCCAAGTCATTGCTGGTCAGCAGTAAGACAAGGATCGAGGAGTATCAGAATAATCATTCCGGGAACTTAAGCGCAGAGTTAAAAGAGTGGCTTAATAAGATTGAAACAGATTTAGCCGGAGCACAAAGAGAGTATAAGGTGGAGTCAGGAACAGAATGGTTTGATTTTAATTTAGTTAAAGACGGATTTAAAGGGAATGATTGGGAGGTAGAGGGAGAAAAAGTTTGGGTGTGGGATGAGACAAGCAAAACCGTGGTAGAAGTAGATTTGGAAACTAAGGCCAGCCGGATAGTGGTCGGCGGAGACAAGATTAAAGAAGGCAGCTTAGTTGGTTTTACCGGGGAACGGGGTTTTGCGGTGGGAGGGACAGCGATTACGGTAATAGAAGCTAAAGATGGAAAAGTGGTGGCCGAGGTGGCCGGCGAAGGCTGGAATAATATTAGTGACAGCGTGGGATTTGGCAGCAATTTATATTTATTAGATAAAAGTAAAACCGGGCAGATTTGGAAGTATTTAGGAGTGACCAGCGGTTTGTCCAGCAAGCGGTCTTATCTTAAAGGGGAAACTTATGATTTAAGCGAAGCGATGAGTATGGCGATTGACGGCTCGGTTTGGGTACTGTTTTCCGACGGGACGATTGTTAAGTATGTGCAAGGAGTGAAAGATGCGTTTGTGGTGGCGGGTTTGGATAAGAATTTTGAAGAGCCGATTAAGATATTCACCAGTCCGGAGGAAAAAAATTTGTATGTGCTGGACAGAAGGCAGACCAGGGTGGTGGTGGTGTCCAAGACAGGGGAGTACCAAGCACAATATGAGTGGCCGGGGATGGCGGGAGTGAAAGATTTAATAGTGAGCGAGAAGTTAAAGAAGATGTTTTTGTTGACAGGGGAAAAAGTATTTACAATAGATTTACAATAGATGTGATTCGGCAGAGCAGACGTGCGACGTGCTCAATCGTTTGCGACTCCACTCGACGTTCCGTCGGGTGTCTCGCCAGACATCTTGCGCGCGTCGTTCTGCTTCTGCCTGTATCATAATAATTATGAAAAAAGTAATCAATCGTAAAGCCAGATTTAACTATCAACTCGGTGAGAGAATTGAGGCCGGGGTGGTTTTAACCGGGGCAGAAGTGAAAAGCGCCAAACTGGGGCAAGTCAGTTTAAATGAAAGTTTTGCCAGGATTGACGGCAATGGGGAAGCGTGGCTGGTAAATGCGCATATTCATCCGTATAAATTTGCCAACAATGAAAATTACGAGCCAACCAGGTCCAGGAAACTGTTATTAAAGAAAGCAGAGATTGAACACTTATTAAAAGAATTGGAAGGGAAGAATTTAAGCCTGATTCCCACCGCGATTTATACTAAGAAAAACAGAGTGAAGGTGGAGCTGACGATCGGCAAGGGGAAGAAGAGTTGGGATAAGCGGCAGACAATTAAAAAGCGGGAGCAGGACCGGGAAGCCAGGCGGATAATGCGCCAAAAAGAATAGGGTGGAGATGGAGGGCTATGAACCCTCGTCCGAAAATATTTCATTAAACCTTCTACAAGCTTATTCTGTTTTAATAAACAGACAAAAATTTTGATTCTTTAGCTTGGGCCCGGTCGAATCAAGCCGAGCTTGCCGCTTGAGTTTGTTTTCGCCTCAATTAATCTCCCCAAGCATAGATTAATCAAGACGCCTTACGCTCTAGCAAAAAGCTAAATCGCGAGGAGCAAGAGCCAAGCGAACATCCTCAAAGAAGTTGCCCACCATAGCTATTGCTTTACTGACTAAAGAATTAGCAGTTGTTTTTTTAAACCTTGTTTAAAGACTACAGTTCAAAGTCTGCTTGCTGGTGTTAAAGAGCTAAATTCGTCGAAACTTTTCATCCCCGACAAGCTTTATTATATCATATATGTATGAGTTTGCTTGATTTTCTTTATCCCAAGAAGTGTTTAGGGTGCGGCAAAAACGGGAAATATTTTTGTGATGAGTGTTTAAAAACAGTGAAATTAAATGACCAGGTGGCGTTAAACGGTACGAGTTTGTTTAGATATGAGGGGATTATTAAGCAGGCGATTTTGGCGCTAAAATATCAATTTTTAAGAAACATAGAAACAGAACTGGGGGAGTTGATTGACAGAGGAATAGTGGAAGAAGAATTGAAAGAGTTTTTAGAGTTAAAACCGTTAGTTCAGCCTATCCCGCTTCATTGGCGGCGGAAAAATTGGCGGGGGTTTAACCAGGCGGAAGTAATTGCTAAAGTCCTGGCAAAAAAATTTAACCTGAAGTTAGTTGACTGTTTGGAAAGAGTTAAACAAACAAAACCGCAGGCAGACTTAAAAAGAAAAGAAAGGTTAGCCAATGTTGAAAATATTTTTAAAGTGAAAGTAAAACCATCGGGAGCGGTTTTGATAGTTGATGATGTCTGGACAACCGGGGCAACGATGAACGAGGCGATTAAAACTTTGCAAAAAGGCGGAGTCAAAAAAGTTTGGGGGCTGACTTTGGCGAGGTAAGTACTGATAAACAAAGTGCGGCCGCACTGGTGTTATCAGGAGGTAAACTTTGTCAATAAGTTAAGAGCTTTGGTTTTGGTTTTTTCGGTGACAGTAATTTTAACTAAGCCTTTGTTTGGTTGACCGTAAAATATAGTGGTTTTTAAGGGGGAAAGAAGGATGGCCGGTAGGACGGCCAGATCTTCTTCGCCGTCAAGTAGCAGAGTGGGAATTTTTTGGGATAAACAGGATAGAATTTTTTCG
Source organism: uncultured Pseudomonadales bacterium (assembly GCA_964507605.1). Taxonomy (GTDB): domain Bacteria; phylum Patescibacteriota; class Microgenomatia; order UBA1400; family CG1-02-47-37; genus CAZYUF01. Next base: position 14,231 of record CAZDQA010000008.1, read on the forward strand.
GCTAAATCTGAAGTAATGGTGCCGGGAGAGTTAGTGGCGGTTAAGCCGGGTTGAAGACCGAGGGCAGAGAGGCCGGCGAAGGCTGGTTGACGCTTGGTTTTTAAATCAACAATAGCCAGGTCAGGAGTAATTTTTTGTTTTAGTAAAGAAATTGCGGCAATGTCGCCGACAGAGATACAGAAATATTTGGGCGGGGCAATGGCGGTAATAATCTGGCTGAACGGTTTTTGAAAATAGCGGCGCTGTGATTCCGGCAGGGCCAGGTTGTGTTGGAAGAGTTCGAGATAAACAAAGCCCTGGCGGTTAACTAATCCCTGACGGATGCGGGTGGAAGAGAGGGGTTGGCCGTCGTTACTTTTGACTATTTTTATTTCAATAATCTTAAGCGTTTTTAAATTATTTTGCTGCCGCAAGCGGTTAATTTTTAGAACATTAGGTTTAGTTAAAGGACTGCAAACAATTGTTTCAAAATTCGGGTCAGTGGCGGCCGGGCCATAGATATCAGTTAAGGGAACAATGCGGTCGGATTTAAACCGGGCGACGGCTTGGCGGCGGACTGAATAACTTTCCAATGATTGTGGAAAAGCCTTATTGGTTAACATGGACTTTTGGCATAAACCGACGACAACTTTTTGGCCGCTGGCTTTGGCGGTTTGTAAAAGTTTTTGGTGGCCAAGATGAAGATGGTCAAAGGTACCGGCAACGGCGACAAGATTAAAACGCATAATGTATAATTCTATCAGATAGACCGCCTTGGGCGGTGAATCAAGGAGGGGTGCTCCGAATTGGTTAAGGAACCAGTCTTGAAAACTGGCGAGCGCAAGCTCTTGCAGGTTCGAGTCCTGTCCCCTCCGCAATTGTCGAAGAGAAAGGTTTTTGATATAATTAAGAGTGGAGGAGTCGCATAGTTGGTCCATTGCGGGGGATTGCTAATCCCCTGAGCCGCAAGGCTCACGCAGGTTCAAATCCTGTCTCCTCCGCATGAGAAGATACCCAGATAAATTGGTAAAAAAAGCGATTGCGTTAAGGAATAAAAATCGTTATTCATATAAAGCGCTGCATCGCATAATGGGTGTTCCGGAGACAACGGTTAGAAACTGGTGTATGAATTTTGACGATGGAACAAAATGGGATACAATTCTTGTTAACAACGAGCGTAAACGTCAAGAATTTCGTCAGTCAGAAATTGGAGTAGTGAATTCAATCAGCCTGTCAGATAAAGAGAAAATAAAATTGTTAACAGCCCTTTTGTATTGGTGTGAAGGGTCGAAATATCCGTCTTCCAGTGCCGTAACCATGGTTAATAGCGACCCTGATTTAATGAGAACATTTATTCACTTGTTCCGATATGCTTTTAAGCTAGACGAATTAAAGTTTCATGTACATTTACAGATTCATACGACACACGATTATAAAAAAATTAGAGAATATTGGAGTAAACTTTTACATATACCAGAAGCCCAATTTATTAAACCAACAATTACAAAACCAAAAGGCGGTAAGCACAGAAATCAGTATTTGGGAACATGTACGGTAAAATACTCAGATTACCGAATTTTATTAAAACTAATGGGAATCTATGAAACTTTTGCCAAAAAATTTGCGACGAAATTTAGTGTAAAATAGATTAAATTAAATAAAGGAGAAAAATATGACTGCCCTATTTAAGAAAAAACCAATTGTTGTTCAGGAAGTAAGAAAGGAGCCGGAAAAACCGGTAGAGCTGAAATCTTTGTTAAGGTGGGAAGCGGCGGTGCGGCCGTTTAAAAAGAGAGACCGGGAGTATTACACCACCATTGCGGCGATTGTATTTTTACTGGCAGTAATTTTACTATTTTTGAAAGAGTGGTTGTTGATTGCGGTGATGGTAGCGTTGATGTTTGTGGCTTATGTATTAGCAACAGTAGCTCCGGAAAAAACAGAGCACGAGATTACTACGAGAGGGATACAGACGGGGGGAAAAGCCTATAGATGGGGAGAGTTAAAAAGGTTTTGGTTTAGCGAGAAGTGGAAAGACACAATTTTAAATATTGAGACTAATTTGAAGTTCCCGGGCAGGTTGATGTTGTTGCTGGGAGAGACTAGTAAGGAAAAAGTAAAAGAGTTGTTGCAAAAGCAGGTGCAGTACGAAGTGCCGGAAGAAACGTTTATGGACCGGTCGGCGAA
>CAZDQA010000008.1:16496-21585 GCA_964507605.1 uncultured Pseudomonadales bacterium
AAAATTCCTGAGCCGGAAAAATATATTTACACCATGAACAACGTCAAAATCTTTAAAATGGTGAACTATTTTTTAATGGAATATCTGTCCGGAGATATTGTTAATCATGATTTTGAGATGGAAGAGGTGGGTTGGTTTAAGTTTGAGGAAACTAAAGAAAAATTAAACTTCCACGGAGCGAAAAAAGTCTTGGAAAAAGCCCGCCAACTATTAGGGGAGAAAGAAAAGCAGTTAAAGTTGATATAATAGCTTAGTTTGAGGAGAGGTGGCTGAGTGGTCGAAAGCGCATCTTTGGAGAAGATGTGTAGCTGTAAAGTTACCGTGGGTTCAAATCCCACCCTCTCCGCCAGTTGGGAAATGTCTCGCGATGGCAAAAATTGCCAAAGCGTTAAATGTTTCTATTGAAGATTTACTAAAATAACACAAAATATGTTTAGAAAAACTTATTTACCAATTCTAATTTTTGCGACTATTTCCGTCGGTATTGTCATTGTTTTTACAATTTTTCGGAGTAACCGTTTTCCTTTAGTTCCTCTCTCAAACGAATTTTGTGATCTGGTAAAAATTGAGGAAACAAAAACACAATTTTGTTTAGATAAAAGATTGATAAAGGACTACGAGATTCGATACATAGATCGTCGAAGTGAAAAAATAAATAGAGCAGATGAAATAGTTGTTTATATTAGAACACGAGACTATAAAGAGTCTGGCGAATTAGTTCCTGGCTCGAATAGCTGGAGGGATTTTAAAATCGTGTCGGGAATAGATATCGCCTTTACGGTTAATTTAAACACGAGATTTAATAACTTTGAAGAGCTTGCAAAAATTTATTCCACACCTTTTTATGAACCACACGACGAATTTCCGCCGAGAAAAGGAGGTAAGGTCAATCAAATTAACGAGCTGAAATATATTTCTGAATTAAAAGTCAACGATAAAGATAGTTTTTCTAAAGGGATTGAGGCAGACACGCATTTTTTTAATGATGGTAAAGAATACAATCTTTCAATGAGCGCGAGTCTCAGCTCAATCAGTAAAGATAATTTCTTGCTTCTTCACAACAATATTCTAAAAACCATGCGCTTTGATTCTAAAAATCTGGATTTATCAAAATTAAGCTCGATGTCTTGCGATGAATTATCTACGCTTTTAGATGAAGAATATGACAAGCTGGATTTTAGCTGTCGTTCAGATAAAGAATGTATTGAAAGTGATATTCGGCAATGTGATTGTAAGGGAGCAAATACAGATACTAAAAAAACTGGGGAGATTGATAAAACTTTACGAGAAAAGGAATGCTTCCGGGTGCAAATAGAATGTAGGCCATTCGAATGCAAATGCATAAACAAGGTTTGCACGAAAGTAAAAATAGGTTGGTAAACAGAATAAATAGAATTTGCCGCGTAGTAAATCGGATTTTGCAAAAGTCGCTGGACACAGGAAACGGAAAGAACATTCCCCTGTAAATGTTTTATAAATACTGACCTATTTAATCAAGTAAAGCTTAAGATTTTTAGATGGGTATCTTTTAAAGCCATCAATAAGATCAAACGAGCTTATATAAAAAGAAGAAAATTCCTCGCTGGAGGGTTTTGTGATTATAAAATTTCCTTCAAATATATTATTTTTTGTTTTTGCCAGTTTAAAAGACAGGTTGGCTACAGGCTGAGCTTCAACAGGTTGACGATCGTTTCTTATAATAATCTCGATATAAGGTTCTTCATCAGAAATAGACGGCGTATTTGATAATGTAAATTTGCACTCAAGTTGTTTCATGTCGTCAGATTCTTGAATAAAATCGCATTTTTCAAGGTTTATAATCATCTCTTTTCCAATGGTTTCTCTTTCTTTGCGAAGATTATTATATTTTATTGACCCGATAGCGCCAGATGTTTGCATTACCAAAAAAGATAGCAAGGTAAAAACCAATGTTGTCCCGATAATTGAAGAATACTTAATTTTTCCAGTAATTCGTCTTATTATCAAAGCCAACAGATTAATCAAAATTGCTATGACAACAGGTATAAATATGAAATAACCTATCGCCCCCAATTCAGTATCTCGTGGGATTAAGAACCAATAGTGGAATGTTGTTAATGTATATAAAGTTTGAATTATTTTATTTTCAATATAAGGAAGAATTAAAGGAAAGAAGTTCCAAAAAAGGATAAAGATGAAAATATAATCAAGAAAATAGTTTGGTTTTATTGCTTGAATTATTTTTTTAATCATTACATTTAATATAACATACTTTATTTTTTTGAACGCTAACCGTTATTTTAAATATGCTAACATTAAATCATGAAAGCACTTAAAGGCGTTTTTCTATTATTTATCGTAGACTGGATTATTGCTTTCTTTTTGTTTATCACTAGGATTTTATTACTTGTTGGGAATTTAATTCAAGACTTGCTTCGTTCTCCTACAATACCCTTTAGCAGTTTCTTTGTCATTATTCTTTTAATAGTTTTGATCGGTTATATGCTGAATCAGCGTTTTATAAAAGCTTCCAAAAAAATCTTTATTATTTCACAAGGTCTCTTTGGGGGCCAGTTCGGAAATGACTCGTCTGCCGTTTAAACAATGGCGAAAATCGCCAAAGTGTTGGGCGTTTCAATAGAAGAATTATTAAAGTAAAATAAATATATGACGAAAAAACAAGCATTAATCATTTTGTTTTTTGCCCTAACGGCTTCACTTCTGAGCTTGATTTATGTAAATAGAATAGGGTCAGGGGGGTTTTTCTCGTTATATCAAGGCCCCAGTTTTATTGATCGAGGCTGGCCATGGACAATACTAAGATGCCACGACATTCAAAGAAATCCTTATGGAAACGAAGGTTGTTTCATTGAGTATCATTTATTAGTTCTTAATCTTTTCTTTTGGTATATTTGCGGACTCATTATTCTACTGATTATTAATATTTTTGCATATATAAAACGTAAATTTTTACAACCAAGAAAAAAGGTATAAGATCGTAATATCATAATATACCGAAACGTTATACGAAAAGAATTTGCCGCCCCTCCAGAGGCGGGCAGGCAAAGAATTATAATATTTCAGAGAAGGTCATAATGAACAAAAAATATTTTATCTTGACCGTTATCTTAATTATCTTGACAGTGCTAATGGGCGGCTATTTTTTATTACGGAACTTTTCCAAAAAATTAGCGCAAAAATCTCATTGCCCAATTAAAACATATAATGGTGCCGCCTGGACAAATGGTAATATAAAACCCGAGGAGTTTAAGGATATCGGGGCGGAGATTGTCGAGGTGGTGGTTTGGCCGCAGATCTTAGATGATGAGACAATTTTAGTCACTTCAGAGTCCTATTCGGGCGGGCCAAAGTATTCATTAGAACAAATTAGAGCTGATGGTGAGAAAACCGAAGAAACTGTCCGTACCAGAATCCGCCAGCTGAAACAAAATAATTTAAAAGTTTATTTAGTGATCTATCCTGAATGGCTTTATACCCATGAGAAAAATTATTTGCTTAAAAATCCTGATGCTTATGAAAAACGCACCCGTGAGATTGTATTGGAGTGGGCAAAGATTGCCGAAGAAGAAAAAGTGGATATTTTCTCGCCTTTGAACGAGCCGTTTCTGCACATTGGTTATGAAAAAACATTTGCCTGGCATGATGATATTTTGCCGGAACTGCGTAAGGTTTATCACGGCTTACTCGCACCGCGCGGCTTGCAGGCTTATCATTTTGAGCCGGGCCTTGGTTTAATTGAACGGGCGGATGCCCAGTTTGATTTTACCGGCTGGGACTTAGTTGCTTTTGATGTTTTTGCCAGAAATACGCGCAACTTTGACGAATATCGGCAATATCTGCAAGCAGTAATTGCTAAAGCCCAAGAAATTAAAAATAAAGCCGGCGCTAAAGGGATAATTTTTGGCGAAATCGGCGGGCCCAATAAAACTGAGGAAAGCTTTCCCGGGCTTGATGCGGTTGAGCTTACCAAACAATCTTGGCAAATAATCTATCAAGAGAGTTATGGGCTGGTTAATTATTTATTCTTTTGGGACTGGAGCGGCTCGCCGCAGGAAGAAAACGGCCAGTTAAAACATTATCCGGCCGGCGAGGAGTTAAAAAATACTTTAAAAGATTTGTTTTTCAACCGGAAAAGCTGCGCTTCTACTTTTAAAGCTTTGCCAAGCCCAAACTTTGATATTCAGCCGCCGGGAAAAATTATCATTGCTGACGATTTTAATGATTTATCCAAGTGGCGCAGGGAACAGGGAGACTGGAAAATCGAGAACGGAGCGGCCAAAAGTTCAGAGCAAGGGAAAAGCTTGCTTACTTATGATCAAAACATCGCCGATGGGCAATTAAAAGTTCGTTTTCGCACCACGAGCGGTACAATGGATTTCAAGTTGCGGCGTACGTCCCAAACACCAGCCGGTTATCAAGTAATGCTTCAGCCCCAGCGAGCGGGCTTAATGTCTGCAACCAAGGATGATAAAATCACCAAATTAGCAGAGATGCAGTTTTATCTTGATACTGACTGGCACGAAGCAGTGATTGATTTTCGGGGTAATCGGATAGTGGTTAAAGTAGACAATATTGGTGTTTTTGAGATTTTTAATGATCGGTTTAAGGAAGGCGTTATTTCTTTGGGAGCAGATGGTTTGGTTGAAATTGATAGGGCAGAGCTTAGTGAGTAGCAGGCTGGTGTAAGATACAAGAATGAAATAAAGGTGATAAAATAAAGGATATGGACCAGATTGAGGAAGTGCGGCGGAAGATAGATATTGTGGAGTTGATTTCTCAACAGGTGGTTTTGAAAAAAGCGGGAAGAAATTTTAAAGGTTTGTGCCCGTTTCACGAGGAAAAAACGCCTTCGTTTATTGTTTCTTCTGAGCGGCAGATTTTTAAATGTTTCGGATGTTCTGAAGGCGGGGACGTGTTTGGCTGGCTGATGAAGCGGGAGGGGATGGAGTTTGGGGAAGCATTAAGATTTTTGGCCCAAAAAGCCGGAGTGGAGTTAAAAGACTTTAGGCCCAGCGGCGACCAGAAAATTAAAGAAAGATTATTAGAGGTCAATCATTTGGCATCTGAGTTTTACCACTATTTATTAACC
>CAZDQA010000009.1:0-20526 GCA_964507605.1 uncultured Pseudomonadales bacterium
TCTTCTTTACCTGTATCACCAAGGTAACCCCCAATGGCGAATTTTACGGCCAGGACATTAATGACGATATCTTAAACGACCGTTTGGACACCCGCATTTCCGACACCGGCTACTACATTGCCGAACAGTACGCTTCTGCCGGCTACCGCGGCCGCTTTGACATCGATTTTATCCTTTCCAAAAGCGGCCAGATCTTTGTCTCCGAGTCCAACACCCGCAACACCGGCGGCACGGATATCGCTACCATTTCCCAAAAACTCATCGGCAAAGACTTTCTCGAAGATGCCTACACTTTAAACCGCTCCCGTTTTAAAATCGCCAAAAGCAAGCTCTGTGTTTTTGAAAATCTCCTTAATCACTTAAAACCTCTGCTTTACTCCCCCAAAACCAAACAAGGATTGATCATTAACTCGGAAAATAACTTATCCAAAAAGGAATTGATCTACACCATCATTGCCCCGGATAAAAAACGCGCCTACCGGCTCGAAGCCCAAATGTTCGCTCTTCTCCAAAACAACAACCATCACTAGCTTATCTATATAAAATCAAACTTACCCAAGCACTTCTTGACCCGAAAGTTGAAGATTAAATGTTTTTTCCAGTAATTCTTTGGCGTTCGGTTTCATAAATTGAGTAATCTTCCTTTCACATCTTCCTATAAAATCTCTTGGTGTTTCAAAAAAGGCGCCCGATTCAGGAAAAATCTCTCTATGTGGAATTGAATCAGATATTGCCATAAGCATATTATCTCTAACATCCCTTACCACTCCTTCATATTGTGAGTATGTGGTATCAGAAAGAGTAATTCCTTCCGCTTTTAACCAATCTGCAAAAAGTAAACTCTTATCCTCTCTAAGTACTCTACCAACATAGAAACCGCAAATAGCCGCACAGGAATTTTTATCTAACACTGGAATTGATCGTGATCCAAGTTCTTCGCCATACTTTTTATTTACCTCTTTTGGCTTTGAACTAAGCACGATTACTAAAACATTCTTGTCTAATTCATTCGCTCGATTATGAATTGTTAGCGCCATATCCGCTCCGTTATCGTCAACTCCGGCTATTTCATAATCCAGAACGTAAACATCAGCCAAATTTCCTTCTTGCTCCTCTTGATAAAGTAGTTCAAAATCTTCTCTTATTTCCACCTCTGTATCCTCTCTTGTTAACCCAACTTTATACGCCTCCCCGACGAGCTCTCTCATCTCTTGGTCATCGTCAATATAAACAACTTTTCTTTTATCCATAATTTTGAAACTATTTTACCACCTAACGTCAAATTTAAGCGCTATTTACCTTCTGCATCTTATACAGTTTCTCCAGCTCTTTTAAATAGCCAGTTTTTGGTAATCCCGCTCGACCGCTTTTTCGAGATATATTTTCATCAGCGACTGATACGGCACGTCTTTTTTATGGGCTAATTGCTTTAAGTTGGCAATTAATGATTCTGTCAGCCTGACGGTAATCGGTTTAGTTGACAGTCTTAATTCTGATAAATCTAATTCCACCGGCTGAAATTGGTCAACATAGTCGGTAAAATCATGTTTATCCCAAAATTTTCTTTCCTCGTCTTCATTTTTAAATCTGGGCAATCTTTTAACTTTGGCCATAGAGTCTCCTTTCTTTTTTACTTTGATCTCTGGCAGAAATTATTCTGATTTTATTTCTTCTGATTGTATAGCTTATTATTAATCTTCTTTTTTTATTTGTTATTCCTAAAGCCGTATATCTAACTTCACCCTGTGAATGAAGTTTGTCTAAATAAAACTTCACCGGTTTGTTAAAAAAGATTTCCTCGGCTTCACGGAAATCAACCTTATGTTTGACCAGGTTTTTATCAATATTTCCTTTATCCCAGACAAACTCGGTTAACTTCATTGTACATGATCATACAATACAATTATTTTCGTGTCAAGTGGTGTTTTTCTGCATCTTAAATAATCTTTCCAGTTCCTGCTTACTCGTCGCTTCACTAAGGTTTTTATCGTCGCGGAAATTTACTAACCGCGGGAAGCGCAAGGCCAAACCAAAGGCGTGGATCGGGCTTTTGGTAATCTCATCCGCCAGAATCTCGGTCACCAATTCCGGCTTTAACCACACATCCGGCTCTAAATTTTTATCCACCAAATACTCTTGTGGTTTTTCTTTTGTTTTGCATTTTTCGCTTTTAGTTTTTAGTTCCCGCCACTGCTCGTCAGTCAAACCTGTTCCGATTTTGGCTATACTACCAATTTTTTCGCCGTCGGTAACGCCAACGAGAAACGCTCCCACCCCGAATCCCGTCCGCTTACCCTTGCCGCTATAATAGCCCATCACCACACAATCAATCGTATCTACCAACTCCCCTTCCGTGGCTTTTTTCAGCTTCACCCAGTTAAAATTCCTCGCCCCAGCCTGATACGCCGTGGTTAATTTCTTACACATCACTCCTTCCAGTCCCATCTTTAAATACTTGGTCATCAGTTCTCTTAATCTCTTCACATCCGCCACGATCTCCTGCTCTGCCAATTCTAAGGTGTCCGATTTTGCTTTGCAGAATATCTTCTCCAGCATTTTTCTTCTTTCCCTAAAACTTTTACCCATAACCATCTTTCCATCCAAAAACAAAATATCATACACAAACACCTTAATCGGCACCTCCTCTGCTTTCTGTCCCACCCCGTGGATTCTTTTCCGGGTGACTGTGTCCTGAAAACCCAGCAGTTTCCCGGTTTTCGGATCATAAGCCACGGCTTCGCCATCTAAGATCACGCTTTTAACCGCTAACTCAGCCACCGCTTTAGCAATCTCCGGAAACATTTGAGTCATATTGTCTAAATTCCTGGAAAAAATCCTGACAAACTTTTGCTGCCCTTTGCTCCCGAACAAATCTTCCTGCCCGCCCAACTGCATGTATTTACCCTTATCATAATGGATCTGCACCCGTAAACCGTCCCACTTGCCCTCCACTCCGAACACCTCTAATTTCTCCACAATTTTATCCGCGCTTGGTAATCTTTCCGACTTCGCCGGCCGAATCGGGACCCCAATCCTCGCTTTAATTTTACTAATCCCTTTTAAACCTGATTCTTTAAACACTTGGGCAATCTCCCCAATATCCGCGCAAACATTAAACGCCCTTTCCAACTCCGGCCGCAAGCTTTTATCCCCTTTAGCCATCCAGGACAAAGCATCCAAAATCGTCATGTCCGAAAATCCCAACCTTAAATTATTAATCGGTATCCGCACCACAAACTGGGCTGACAAATTATCCAACTCCTGAATTAGCTTTGCCATGCTATTTATTTTTCTCTCCTGCGATCCCTGTCCCTCATCCACGGCAACATCCAATAATCGCTTATACACTTGCGCCACCGTTAACCTCTTATCAATTTCTGAATGATGAATATCATTCAAACCTTGATTCTCTTTAACCGAATTTAGAGAGCGAATGCTCTCTCCAAAATTACCGGTTTTCTTAAACTCCTCCGCTACCTTTTTCAGTTCAACTTTATAAGCCACGCTCACCACTCTCAACATCATTTTTTCTGCCAAATTAAACTCTATTCCCTCGAACTTCGGCCGCATCATCCCTAAAGATAAATACACTGCCAAATCAATCTCCTCCGGCCTGACTTCTTTAAACAACTCTGCCAGCAGTCTGGTCATCTCCAGCCGCGACGCGGTCTTCTCAATTTTCTCAAAATACTCGGCTAATCTTCTAAACTTCATAATTACCCCTTACTTCTTCATCACGTAATAAGCATTCTTGGTACTGCCGCGTTTCTTCACCACTCCCTTTTTCATCAAATCCTTAATATCCCGCAAAATCGTATCATCCGAAACATCCGGCATCGCTTTCCTGGCATCCCTGACAATCAGCTTCTCTTTTTCCGAGATAAACTCAATCAGCTTAATCTGCCTTTCCGATAAAGCAATCTGCCGCCCTAAGCGGTCCCGCCAGCGGAAATCAATCGACAAACTTCTCACCCTTTCTTTAATTTTGTTCAGCTCCACTGCTAAGGCCTTGGTAAAAAACTCCAGCCACGAGGTCAGATCACCATTCTTTTTTGCCACCAACTGCAGGGCCGAATAATAATCTTCCGCGTTCTTGTCAAAATATTCCTCAATCGAAAAAAACCGTTTAACATCATAACCTTCGCGGTACAAAACCAGCAAGGCCATCGACCTCGCCACCCGGCCATTCCCATCCACAAACGGATGGATTCTCGCTAACTCATAATGAGTAATTCCTGCCCTCAGAATCGGGTGAACATCCCGTCCTTTATCACTATTTAACCAGTCAAAAAACTCCTCAATCTGCATTTTTATTTCCACCGGCAGCGGCGGTTTATAACTCACCTCGCCGGTTTGGCTGTTCTTAATTACTACCCTGGTTTGCCGGTATTCACCCTGATTGGCTTTATCCAAAATCTTTTCTGTGGTTAATTCATGGATCTTTTTCAGCCACGATTCGCTGTAAATCGCCCGGCCTCCCGGCCCTTCCACATTATATCTCTCCCCCAGCTTATCAATATATTCCACCACATTCCGGTAATTAATCACTTCCTGGATATCCCGCTCCCGGGCCAACACCTCTTCCCCCGCCATCACCCTTTCTGCCTGGGAATAATTTAACTCATTACCTTCAATCCTGGTGCCGAAATGGACCGTCCTCACCTTTGCTTCATCTTGAAACTTCACTTCCCAGGCCGGCACCATCACCGCATAATCCACCACCTCTTTGGCGCCTTCAATCGCCCCGATGTATTTCAAAATCTGATTGGTAATGGAAAATTTCGGTTGAAACATTACTGTTATTGTAATCTACTTCCAGAATTTCCGCAACAATATCCGCAACTTTTGCGTGAAAAATCTACTCCCAAAGTATATGCGCCTGATTTTCCCTGATTGTTGCTTTAGAAATCAACACAAACTCCGCCTTTTCCTGGAATTCCTTTATCGTTGCCGCTCCGGTATATGACATGGCGCTGCGTAAACCAGCCGCCAAATCTTTAATCACATGCTCGGCCGAACCCTTCACTTCCACCATGGTATATATTCCCTCTGCCGCCCGAAACTCGCCCAACTTCACCCCGTTATCTTTCATGTAATCAGCCGATGCCTGGCCTCTGGCTTTCTTCTTGCCCCCGATCACCTCTCCCGGCGTTTCTTCTGTCCCTGCCAGCAATGAGCCGATCATTACCAAACTCGCCCCGGCGGCAATCGCCTTCACCATATCCGCCGGCTTTCTAATCCCGCCGTCAGCAATTATCTGCAAGCCGCTCTCTGCTGTTTCTAACACTGCCGCCATTTGTGGTAAACCACTCCCGGCCACCAACCGGGTAATACATAAACCGCCCGGCCCCACTCCCACCCTAGCAATCTTTAACCCGGCTTTTTTATAGGCCATCGCCTGCTCAAAACTGGCAATATTGCCGGTAATTACCACTAGCTTTAATCTTTCCTGGATCTCTTTAGCCGCCTCCACCACCCGCTTCATCCCTCCATGGGCCACATCTAAAAGCAATACCTTCGCCCCTTGTTTTTTAAAAGCCTTAGCCTGAGTTGAATAATCCCTTAAACCAATCGCGTAAACCGCCTTCACTTTCTCCTTTGTCAACTGCTTACAAAGCTCGCAATTTTCCTTTAAATCCCCTCTTGGCAGTACCCCGATCCCACCCAAACTATGCATTAGCTTAATCATTTTTTCGCCGCAAATCGTATCCATCGGCGCCACCATAATCGGCTTGGTTAATACATACGGCCCTAATTTTACCGAAATATCCGGCAAAACCCGCGAAGCCACTTGGGTATTTGCCTGCGGCACCAACAGCACATCATCATAAGTAATCTCGCAGGGGTTTGCCCCGGTAATTTCCGGCCAAATCTCTGTTTTTCCTAACGCTTTGTAAAATGTTTTAGACATGTTTAATTATTTGCTGCCTCTCCGGCCCCACGCCGATTAATTTTATTGCCAATCCGGTTAATTTTTCAATCAATTCTATATATTTTTTAACATTTTGCGGCAAGTCACGATACTTCCGGCATCCGGAAATATCTTCCTGCCAACCGTCTAACTCTTTATAAACGGGCTTAACCTTCCGGTAAAATTCCGCATCGCCGTCTAAATAGGAAACCTTCCGCCCCTGGTAACTGTAACCGGTACAAATCTTCAGTTTAGCCAACCCGCTTAAAGTATCCAGACGGGTTAAACATAAATAGTCGAAATGGCAAAGCCTATGGCTGAACTTCACCACCTCGCTGTCAAACCAGCAAATCCGCCGCGGCCGGCCTGTCCCGCTGCCGTATTCATTGTTTTTATCGCGGAATTGTTTGGTTTTCACTCCCTCCGGCCATTCGCTCGACAAAGGGCACTCGCCGTTGTCTACCCTGGTCATATAAGCCTTAGCAATGCCGATAATTTTAAAGTTTTTATAAAGAAAGGGGTTGATTCCCGATCCTCTTCCTATCTCCGTCGGTAAAATCGAGGCCGTCGTCACATACGGATATACTCCCCAATCATTATCCAGCCAAACTCCGTTCACCCCCTCAAATAAGATGTTTTTCTTATTTTTCACCGCCTCCTCCAGTATCGGCAGTGTTTCTTTAATATATGGTTTCATTTTTCGCATATATCTCAAATAGTTGCGCTGAATTTCTCCAAAAGAAACTCCCTTACCGCCTAAAGCTTTAATAAATTTATTTTTAATCCCTACGGCTGTCTTTAATCTGTCGGCAAAACGGTTTTTGTCCAGCAGATCATAAATCCTGATACCTTGATAGGAAATTTTGTCGGCATTGACCGGGCCGTTCCCTCTGCCGGTCGTCGGCGACGTCTTCCTGTCTGCGCTGAATAAAGCATTAGTTAAACCATCCAGGATTTTATGGTAAGGAAAAACCAAGTGGCAGCGCGGCGAAACAAATAATCTGCCTTTAACTTTGATGCCGGCTTTTTCTGCCTCCCCTATTTCTTTCAATAATAGCTCGGGCTCAACCACCACCCCGTTGGTAATAAGAACTTTTGTTTTAGGGGAAAAAATACCGCTGGGCAAGAGGTGGAGCTTAAATTGGCCGAATTTATTCACTACTGTGTGCGCCGCTCCGCCGCTGCCGTTATAGCGTACCACTAAATCCGCCTTTTTGGCCAACAAGTCTACAATCTTCCCCTTGCCTTCATCGCCCCATTGACTGCCGATGACTACTGTATTCATACTCTTCCTTTCACCGCCAATTTAGTAATTTCTTCAGCCAAACCTATATATTTTTCTACTTTAAGGTTCCGAACTTTAAGAAGTTCGAGTTCGGAACCTTTTTTATTTCCCCTTGTTAGCGCCTTAATCTTTTCGTACGCCTCCGCATCCCCTTGGGTTTTTAACTTTAACTGTTCCAGTTCGCTCAACATTTCCGGGTGGTTTTTTATCTCTTGCTTTAACCATTCCCTATTCGGTTCAATCTTCCCCAAACCCTTTAATAAACTCTTCATTGCCAACACTGTATGGCCGAAAGCTACGCCAAAGTTCCGTTTTACCGTCGAATCGGACAAATCCCTCTGCAATCTGGATACGGGGAATTTCTGACTCATCATCATTAATAAACTATTCGCTACCTCCAAATTCCCCTCGCAATTTTCAAAATCAATCGGGTTGACTTTATGCGGCATAGTCGATGACCCCACCTCTTTAGTCACAACTTTTTGCTTAAAATAATCAAAAGAAATATACAGCCAGCAATCTTTAGCTAAATCCAGCCAAACATTATTTAAGCCCCGAATTAAATCTAATAAATACGCTGTCCGGTCGCCTGGCTCAATCTGCGTCGTTGCCCTGACCGGCTCTAATCCTAAACCTGTGACAAATTTTTGGCTGAAACCTAACCAGTCTTTTTTCGGATAAAGCTTTACTTGGGCATTAAAATTCCCCACCGCCCCGTTTAATTTGCCGCCTAACTTTAATTTTTTAATCTTTTCCAGCCAAAAACCGGCCCGGGAAACAAACACCGCCAGCTCTTTTCCCACAGTCGTCGGCACCGCAATCTGGCCGTGCGTTCTGGCCGGCATCACCACGCTTTTATACTTTAAGGCCATCTCCCCCAACTGCTCCACCAGCCGCTTTTCTTCCGGCACCAGCTCTTTATCCTTAAATTTCTGCACCAGCAGACCATAGGCAAGATTATTTACATCTTCGCTGGTTAATCCCCAATGAATCCAGGCTGATAACTTTTGCAATCTTAATTTTTTTAAGTTCTCCCGGATAAAATACTCCACGGCTTTAACATCATGATTAATCTCTGCTTCGATTTCCTTCACCCGCTGGAAATCTTTATTAGTTAACTTCTCCCCCCAAGTCTTAAGGTTCCGAACTTTAAGAAGTTTGAGTTCGGAACCTGTATTTAAAAACTCCGCCAAGGCCAGCGCATATTTTACTTCCACTATTACTCTTTGTTTAATTAAAGCTCCTTCGGAAAAATACTCTTTTAATTCTTTAACTTTATCTTGATACCTTCCGTCCAACGGAGAAATTTGCGCTAATAATTCTGCCTGATTCCCGTCCATCACTTTAAATTATATCATGCTATAATTGTTTCCTATGGCCAAAATTAAGGCCCCAAAATCCACCAAAGAGCTCCCCAAAATTGTCATCAAGCAAATTAGCGCTCTGGCCACTTCCGCCTTTGGCTTAATCGCCGCCCTGGCTTGGAATAATGTCATCAAAGAAACCGTCGATACCTACATCAAGCCCTTAATCGGCGCCAGTTCCGGCCTTGTTTCCCTCTTAATTTACGCTGTCATCATTACTGTTCTCGCCGTCCTCGTCACCCTCCAGCTCTCCCGCCTTGAAGAAAAAATCTCCCAAAAACTCAAATAAGTTTCTTTATCTCTTCCAACACTACCGGAAATTCTTTTAAAGTCTCCCCTAAATGCTTGCCGCCTGGAATAATTTTCAACTCTACCCCTAGGTTACCCGCGATTCTTTGCGGAAACTTAATCGCTACATAAGGATCATCATCTCCGGCAAATACACTAAATTTCCCACAATTTTTCTTTATTTTCTCCCAATCAAACGGATGGTCAATAAAAGTTTTATTTAAAGTGTCATAAGGCTCTACCCCAATAAAGCCGTCAAACGGCGACGCTAAAATCGCTGCCTTAATGGAACTGGTTCTTCGCTCTAATAATCTTAAGAAAAATCCCGGTCCCATCGAATGGCCGATAAAAACCGTTTCACTATTTACTTTATCCAGATACGGCTCAAAAGCTTTTAACCAATTCTCCAAACTCTGTCCCTCCGGCGTCGGAAACTTTGGCACAAACACTTCAATCCCTAAAACTTTTAACTCTCTCTCTAACCACGGAAACCAATTTCCCTGCGGTGAACCCATCGTCCCATGGAAAATGAAAACGTTCATACTTTTTTAAACACCTCACTCTTATTAAACCACATTCTGCCTTTTTTCGTTGCCAGCGCTAACTGAAAATATTCCTTGTTCATCAAGCCCATTTTCAGCATTGGCAAAAAGCTCATCGTTTGCGACGCATGGGCCTCAATCGCCGCTGTTTTTTGTTCCAGCACATCTTTAATATTAACCACATGCGTTGCCGGCAATTTTTTCTGATACACATATGGCCATTTTATTTTTATCCCCGGCGGATGAAACAACATAAATGCCATTGCCTGAACTTTATATTTCGCATGCTGTACTGCCCGCAAAGCGCTGATCGACACTCCCACGTGATCCAGATGAAAATACCAGCCTGAATGATCAAATGTCACCACCACCTCCGGTCGATATTTTTCTACCTGTTCAATTAATTGAAGTTCCAACTCTCCCCAAACCAGCTTATTATTTATCTCTCCGTCCTTAAACTTTAAAATCTTAAACTGTTGCACTCCCAAAATCTCACACGACTTTTCGAACTCATCCAGCCTAATATTCATTCCTGAATGACGAATGCCATTCAAACTTTGATTATCTTGGCCGACTTTACCCCGCGAATGCGGGGCCCCCTCTTCGCCTGCCGTCGCCAAAACAACGACAATTTCATCGCTTTGATTTGCCAACAGCCGGATTGTCCCCCCGGCCGCCACCGCCTCATCATCCGGATGCGCCAGTAAAAATAAATATTTCATAAAAAAACTACTCCGCAATATTTTCGTAACGACCGTCTTCGTAAGGAGGAAAACAAATTTCCGAAGCCTTTAATTCTGAATCTTGATCAGCCTGCCACTGCATCAATTCACCGATATTAACGGTTACTGACAATTTCTTAGAAGCATCACCGCCAACTTCATAAGGAACTTTGTCACCGTTGGGTTTAGTCACTATTAATTTACCCTTGCCGGAAAAATACCCCTCAATTGTTCGCTCTCCCTTCAGGACTCTTTGCAAAGGAGTTTTTTTACCAGGCTTAATTTTAATAATTCCTAAATCTTTACTTGTATCAGCGAGGAAAGTATATACATCACAGTCAACGCCATCAACCACATACATTGTTTCCACATAAGAAACTGTTTCCTCTTTGCCATCAAAATTAAAGGTTTTAATTAAATCTACTGGCGGCACTGTTTCCATATTTATATTTTAGCAATAAATTTGCCGAAAGTTTTTATCGCTTGTTTTTGACACAGATATACAAATTTCAGGAGCGCAAGATGTCTGGCGAGACTCCGACGTATTCCGTCGGAGGAGTCGCAAACGATTGAGCACCTGGAAATTTAGTATATCGAGTCAAAATAAAACTTGTTTCATCGCCTTCGGAAGCTCACGGACCAAATCGCTCGCATTAAAATACGGCCCGACCATCGCGTATAACCGGTCGCCGGCCAAACCATTTAAATAAGTTCCGCAACTGGACGCTAAAAACGCCTCATTTTTGCAATATAAAGCGGCAATCAAACCTGCCAACACATCTCCGGTTCCCCCTTTTGTCATTCCTTCGTTGCCGGTTTGATTAATTAAACACTGCTTCGAGTCACAAATCACATCCTCTCTGCCTTTTAAAACTATCGTACACTGATATTTTTTGGCCATCATCTCAATTTTTTCTTCGCCGAATAAAATTTTATATTCCTGGTGGTGCGGCGTAATAATCATCCTTGAATTCAGCAAATTCTTATCCATCACCTGCAGAGCGCCGCCGTCAATCACCCATTTTTTCTCAGGATACTGTTTCAATAAACCATCGGTTTTTGCTTTCGTCTCCTTTGTTCGCTCCATGCCCGGGCCGATCAACACGCAGTCTGCTTCATTAATATATTCCTCCACTTTCCCCTGCGGCACCACAATTCCGTCATGGAATCTTTCTTTTTGCTTTTTAACGATCGCCTCATTCACCGGTACAGAGGAATAAAACACCATATCCGCAATTCTGGAGGCTGCTTCCAGGGCCCACATCGACGCCGCATGGAAAAGCTCGCTCCCCCCAATCACTAACAACTTCCCATTCTCGCCTTTATGCGAATTCTTAGGCGGCCGGTAAAGTTGTTTTAAAACTTTTGGATCAAATTGTTTCATATAAAATTTTTCTGATTAATTTTACGCTTTCTTCCGGTTTATTAAAATGCACGGTTTTAAAACCTAACTTTTCCGCCGCCTGGGTATTTTCAATACCATCATCAACAAACAAACATTCTTCCGGCTTTAACTTCATTCGATTCAGTAATATTCTAAAAATCCTTTCATCCGGTTTTAATATATGAACTTCCGACGAATCCACAATTATCTCAAAATATTTTCTTAAATTACCTTCTTGCCATTCATCCCACAAGCCGATTTTGGCATTAGTTAATAAAGCTAATCGGTATTTACCTTTTAATTCCTCTAATAAGGTAAAACTTGGTTCAATCCTCTTAAACCCCGGCACAAATCTTTTCCGCCAATCTTGAGCTTTTTCCCTCACTCCTAAATCAACTGTTAACTTTTCAAAAAACTCATCAATTGTAATGTAACCCAAATCCGACCCGATTTTTGGATCAAACGAATACTTCAAAAACGCCTCAATAAATTTTTGCTCCTCCATACCAATCTCCCGGGCAAAACTTCTAACCACGGTCTCCCATTCGCACAGCACCCCGCCCACATCAAAAACAACGGCCTTGATCTTGCTCTTTTCCATGCCTGTAGTTTATCATAAGATAATATCTTATGAGCGAAATTAGAAGTATAGCTCCTTTAGAAATAACTCAAACAAATTCCTGCCAGCTTATAGTTCCGGTTAATTATTCGTTGACGCTTCAGGTAACTTTAACAGAATTGTGTTTAACCCCTCCGGCCGGCACACCGCTTGAGATCGCTAACAAAATTCCTCACGAGATTAAAATGGTTTTCAGTTTAATGGAGCCAAGGCCCAGCACTCAAAGTAATTTACAAAGAGCTATAAATCATAAAACCGGAAAAAAGTATCCCCAGACCAAAATGTCTCTTCTTGATTGGTTGGGTGAACCCGGAGATAGGTTCCGGGCCGCTATGGATGAAAAATCAATTTTAATAGGACATAAAGATGAAATACTCAAGGGAGTTGAAAAGAGGCTTTTTACTCCGGCCCGAGAAAAAGGCTGGTTAACTGACGCTGATTTCTCTGTATCAAAACAGTCTTAAATTAAACTTCTTCCCGTCATTTCTTTGGGAATATCTAGCCCCAATAAAGTTAACATCGTTGGCCCGATATTTACCAAACTGCCCTCGTCCTGCTTTAATTGTTTAAACTTCTTCGATACCAGAATAAACGGCACCGGATTAGTGGTGTGGGCTGTCAATTTTTCCTTAGTTTTCTCATCAATCATTCCCTCGGCATTACCATGGTCGGCTGTAATAATTAAGTCATAATTATTCTGCTCTGCCGCTTCGCTAATCCTGCCCAACACCTTATCCACTGTCTCAATCCCCTTGACTGTAGCCTTAAAATTACCGGTATGTCCCACCATGTCTGCATTGCAAATATTAGTAATAATCACCTCATGCGTCTTATTGGTCATCGCCTGAACCACTTCTTCTCCGATCGCTTCGGTCCGCATCTGGGGCTTTTGATCATAAGTTTTAACATCTGAGTAAGAATCCAGTAAAATCCGGTCCTCGCCGGAAAATGGCTCTTCCTGTTTACCATTCATAAAAAAAGTCAGGTGGCTAAGCTTTTCCGTCTCTGTCACCCGCAGCTGTTTTAATCCGGCTTGGCTGATGACTTCTCCCAAAATCTGCTTTAACTCTTCCGGCGGATAGGCTACCGCCACCGCATATTCCGGCTTATACCGCGTCATTGTTAGCCATAAAACCCCCTTCGGCCCTTTCTTTAAAAACCTTTCCAACAACTGCCGCGGCCGGTCATTTCTAAAGTTAAAAAATATCGCTCCATCCCTGGCTTTAATTTTTCCTTCATCACCGATTGACACTGGTTCAATAAACTCATCCGTTACCCCTCGTTCGTAAGATTGTTTAACCGCTGATGAGGCTGAACCAGTTTGTGGGTAAGAATGGGTTTTTAATTTTTTGTAACATTTATCCGTTCTCTGCCAATTATGGTCCCTGTCCATGGCATAATAGCGGCCGGAAACGCTGGCAATTTCCCCTATCCCTAAACTCTGCACATATTCTTCCAAGTCTTCCACAAACCCTAAACCCGACTTCTGTCTGCAATCCCTGCCGTCGGTAAAAATATGGACTGCCACTTTTTTTAAACCCTTATCTTTGGCCATCTTTAACAAAGCGTACAAATGCGAGTAATGAGAATGCACCCCGCCGTCAGACACCAAACCCATTAAATGCAAAGTAGAATTTTTCTTTTTCACCTGCTTCATCAACTTAACAATTTCCCTGTTCTTAAAAAACTCTCCTGTCTCAACCGCCTGATTAATCTTCACTAAATCCTGAAACATAATCCTGCCGCTGCCGATCGTCATATGGCCGATCTCGCTCGTACCCATCTGGCCTTTCGGCAGACCGATCGCTTCTCCTGAAGCTCCCAAAACTGCGTGCGGATAACTCAGCCACAACCGCTCAAAATTCGGCGTAAATGCCTGCCTGATCGCATTCCCTTCCTCCCGGCTGGATATCCCCCAGCCATCCAAAATCACCAAGCAAACCCGTTTTTTCATCTTTAACCTAGCTCTCTTTCTATCTCCAACAGCCGATTATATTTAGCCACCCGTTCGCCGCGGCAGGGGGCGCCGAACTTCGATTGCTCACAGCCGGCCCCGACCACCAAATCCGCAATCATATCATCATTGGTTTCCCCTCCCCGATGGGAAACAATCGTTGCCATCTTATTATCTTTGGCTAACTTAATTGCCGCCAGCGTCTCGGTCACCGTCCCGATTTGATTTAACTTAATCAACACGCTATTGCAGGCTTTTAACTTAATCGCTTTTTTAATCCTCTCCACATTAGTGGTTAATAAATCATCCCCGACGACTTGCAGTTTCCCACCCACCCGGCTGGTCAACTCCGCCCAGTCCTGCCAACCTTCCTCTTCCAGCATATCTTCCAAAGACCAAATCGGGTATTTTTTGGTCCAAGCAATAATTTTCTCTATCCATTGTTCCGCTGTTAAATCACGGTATTTGCCGTCTTGATAAAACTCGCTCGCCGCGCCGTCAATGCCGATCTCTACTTCTTCCCCAATCTTAAATCCGGCCGCTTTAATTGCCTGAACAATTAATTCTAATGCTTCCTCATTACCCTTTATCTCTTTCGGCATATATGCTCCTTCAAACCCCACACCCACACTGTAATCTTTTTCATCTAAAATCTTTCTCAAAGCGCTAAAAATCTCTACTCCTGCTCTTAACCTTTCGCTAAATTGTCCGAATTTTTCTTTTTTCACCAACACCATAAATTCCTGACAGTCGGTTGACCAATTGCCGTGCTTGCCGCCCTCCAAGACTAAAATCTGCGCCAGCGGCAGTGCAAATTTTTTATTGCCTGATAATTGGCCAAAATACTTATATAAAGGCATTTTTAAGCTCAAAGCCGCCGCCCGGCAAACCGCCATTGAAACGCCCACAATCGCATTGCCGCCCAACCGGGATTTATTTTCCGTTCCATCCAGCTCAATCATCATTTTATCAATCTTCTCTTGTTCCGTTGCCTCCTGACCTACTAATAACTCACTGACGGCCGCATTAACGTTATCAACAGCCTGTAATACTCCTTTACCCCCGTATCTCTGCTTATCTCCATCTCTTAGCTCCATTGCCTCTGCACTGCCTGTGGACGCGCCCGATGGTACCGCCGCCTTAGCTATAATGCCGTTATCCAATTCTACTTTCGCTTCCACTGTCGGTGTCCCTTTAGAATCTAAAATTTCCCTGGCTGTAACTTTTTTAATCTTTGTCATAATCTTGGGCCGGCCGCTTCCAACTCCTTCCCTTCTTGCGTATCCGTAAACGTCTTAAAATTGTCAATAAAACTTCTTGCCAGCCGTTCGGCCGTCCGGTCATACTCGTCTTTGTCAATCCAGCCGTTTTTCGGGTTTAAAATCTGGCTGTCCATCCCCTTAATCGCCTTGGGAATCATCAATCCAAACGGCCTCAACTTTTCATACTCGGCCTTTTTCAAACTGCCGTCCAAAATCCGGTCAATAATCACTCTGGTCGCTGTAATATCCATTCTTTTGCCCGCCCCATAGCCGCCGTTCACCCAGCCAGTATTGACTAAATATACTTCACTGCCATGCTGTTTAATTTTTTCCCCTAAAATCCGTGAGTAAACCGTTGGATGGATTGTTAAAAACGGCCCGCCAAAGCAAGAGGAAAAAGCCGCTACCGGCTCGGTAATCCCCCGTTCTGTACCTGCCACCTTGGCCGTATAACCGGACAAATACCAATACATTGCCTGCTCTATTGTTAACTTAGCCACCGGCGGCAGTACCCCAAACGAATCGCAGGTTAAAAACACCACGGTTTGCGGATGCTTGCCCCGACCGGATTTAACAATATTTTTAATGTGGCTTAACGGATAGCCCATCCGGGTATTTTCCGTCTTGGCCGCCGAAGTAAAATCGATTTTGCCGTCTTTATCGACCACCACATTTTCTAAAAGCGCGTTCCGTTTAATCGCCTTATAAATATCCGGCTCTTTTTCTTCAGATAAATTAATTACCTTGGCATAACAGCCGCCTTCAAAATTAAAAATCCCTTCCTCGTCCCAGCCATGTTCATCATCGCCGATCAACTTTCTCTTCGGATCAGCTGACAAGGTTGTTTTCCCGGTCCCGGACAAACCAAAAAATAACGCCGTATCCCCTTTAATTCCTGTATTGGCACTGCAATGAAACGAGCCAACGCCTTTTATCGGCAGCTCATAATTCATCACCGAAAACATCCCCTTCTTAATCTCCCCGCCATACCAGGTACCGCAAATTACGATCATTTTCTTCTCCAAATTAATGATAATTGCCACCTCTGAATTTAAGCCTAACTCCTGCCAATTCGGAATCGTTACTTCTGATGCCGCTATCACTGTCCAATCAGGAACAAATTTAGAAGGTTCCGAACTTTCAAGTAGTTCGGAACCTAACTTCAACCCAATAAACATATTCTTACTAAAATGCGCCTGCCAAGCGATCGGCGTAATCACCCGCACCCCAATCCGGTTTTTCCAAGCCGCTCCGCACCAACCATCCATTACATACAGTTTCTGCTTGAATAAATAGTCTACTGCTAAATCATAAACCGCATCCCATGTTTCAATCGACACCGGCTTATTATCCGAACCTTTATGTTCTGGTTTGGCCCACCAAACATGCTCCTCTGACGCTCCGCCGCCAACCACATACTTATCTTTCGGTGATCTACCGGTAAACTGGCCCGTATCTACTGTCACTGCCCCGAACTCCGTCACTATCCCCTTTGCCAACCCTTTTAATTTTTTATCAGTTTCGTGTTTAAACAATTCTTTATAGCTTAAATTATAAAAACTCTTGCTTAAATCCAACTGGTTAATATCCTGCATAAACCTCCTCTGTATGGTTTTTAATCCGTTTAATCCCTTCAACAATGTTAGCCGTTGACGTTGCAAAACTTAAGCGGATATAGCCTTCACCGCCAAACGGTTCTCCCGGAATTACTGCCACCTTGTCCCGTTCCAACAGCTTCATACTAAACTCCAGCGAATCTTTATTTAATCTGGAAATATCCGCCCAAACATAAAATGCTCCGTCCGGATAGGCCGCTTTAATCCCCTTAATTTTATTCAACCCTTCGACCATTACCTGCCGTCTTTTTTTAAACTCCTTCCTCATCTTCCCTGGAAAATCCCGGCACAGTGTCAATGCCGCCACTGCCGCTTTTTGGCTGATCGAACAGGGATTAGAGCTCAAATGGTCCTGTAACCGCCCCATCGCTTCAATTATTTGAAGTGGCCCGCCGCAGTAACCCAACCGCCATCCGGTCATTGAAAAACTCTTGGAGCAGGCATTAACCGTAATTGTCCTCTCATAAGCTTTTTTAGACAAAGAGGCAAAACTGATTGGTTTTTGTTTAGTGTAATAAAAATGGTCATAGCATTCATCGCTGATCACCCAAAGCTGCGGCTGTTTCAACACTGCCCGGCTAATCTCTTTAAGCTCGGCCGATGAATAAATCTTGCCGTCAGGATTTCTCGGATAGTTCAAAATTAAGACTTTGGTTTTGTGGTTAATCGCTTTAATTATCTGCTTATCAGGAACAGCCACTGCTTTAGCCCCGGATGCTTTTACCATTTCCGGAAAACTCACCCAGTACGGCGCCGGAATAATTACCTCGTCGCCTGCTTGACACAAACTAAAAATAATCTCAAACAAAACTTGTTTCGCCCCGTTGCTGGCCAGCACCTGATTCAACTCATACTTTAAACCATTATCCCTTAAAAATTTGTCACAAATTGCCTGCTTTAATTCCGGGATTCCGCTTGAAGCCGTGTACTTGGTAAATCCCTCGTCTATGGCTTTCTTCGCCGCTTGCTTAACTGCTTCCGGCGTATCAAAATCCGGCTCACCCGCCCCGAAATTCACTACCGACTCTCCTTTAGCCGCCATTTGTTTAGCCAGCGCGGTAATTTTCAATGTCGCTGATGGAGCAAGCTTAGCCACCGCCTTTGAAAGCATAAGAATTTAATTCTTAATGTTTATGGTCTCAATGTCAAGTTTTATATTCTTAGGAATCAAGTGTTTATCTGCCGTGGTTATAATCGTTTGCTGTTTCTTAATTAACGAAAAAATCTCTTTCCTGTTTTCATGGTCCAATTCCGAAAAAATATCATCCAAAAGCAACAGCGGCTTGTCCCCGGCTTTCTCCCAAACAAACTCAAACTCTCCCAGTTTAACGCCTAAAACTGCCATCCGCTGCTCTCCTCTTGAACCATAAATACTTAAATCCTTCGCCGCCTTGCCCGGTCTTTGCACAATAAAGCGAAAGTCATCCCTGTGCGGTCCGACTAAGGTCGTGGCCGCCAGAACTTCCTCCCGGCTATATTGATTTAATCTTAACGGCGAGATCCGGCTCGGATCGTATTCCAATTTAAGCCATTTTAAAAATTCTTCTCTTTTTTGAGAGATGACGGTGCCGTTTTTAATCAATAAATTATCCCAAAACAACAACTGTTTTCTTTCTGCCTCACCATCACGGATTCTTTCTAAAAGTTTATTTCTCTGCCGCAAACCTTTTTGGTAAGACAAATTACAGCGCCGGTATTCCCGGTCGACTTGCTCTAAAACCGAGTCTAAATAAGCCCGCCGCCCCGAAGGACTGCCCAAAACTAAATCAATATCTTCCGGCCGGAACAAAACGCAGTTTAACTGCCCCACAAAATCCATCATTCTCTTGGCCACCCCATTGACAAAAAATCGCTTCGGCTTAGTTAAAACTACTTCCAACTCAACCGCCTCGGAGGCGGCCGACACCCTCCCGAACTCCTGGCCGTACAAAATCATCTGTTCGTCCTTCTCCGCCCTGAAACTCTTACCGGTTGCCAGTAAATAGATCGCTTCTAAAATATTGCTTTTCCCCGCGCTGTTATCCCCGCAGATTACCGTAATGTTGGCCTCAAACTCCAGCCGTTTCTGCTTATAATTTCTGAAATTTTGCAAACTTAATCTGTTTATCTTCATTATTTTTGGCACCCGGGACAAAAGTATGTCCCTCTGCCGCCTAATTTTACCTTGATTATCTTTTGCTTGCATTGCCGGCATTTTTCACCGGCTTTTTCATATACCAAAAAATGCTCCTGGAATTTTCCCGGTTCGCCGCGCGCATTCACAAAATTCTCATCACTGGCTGTTGACCCGCCGTACTTAATTCCCTGGTTAATTATTCGTCTTATTGCCTTGTAAAGCTGGTTTACCTCGACGCTTTTCAAAAAAGCGGCGGGCCGTCTTGGATCAATCCCGGCGCAAAAAAGTACTTCATTGGCATAAATATTCCCCACTCCGCCCATTTTTGACTGGTCCAATAAAACCAATTTAATCGCCCGCCCCGAACTTGCCAGAATTTTTTCTAAATATTTTTCACTAAATTCTTTGTCCACCACGTCCGGCGGCAGCTTAACCAACTGTTCTTTTAACTCTTTGTTAGTCATTAATTTTATCCAGCCAAACTTCCGCAAATCATTAAAATAAAGCCTGCCTTTATCTAAAGTAAAAATTGCTCTTGTGTATTTATTCTCTTTACCGTTATATATCAGTTGTCCGGTCATTTTCAGGTGAATCAGCAAACTTTCTCCCTTGCTCAATTCAATAATTATCATCTTCGCTTTCCGTTTAACGCCCAGAATTTTCTTTCCCTCTACCTGCAAGGAGACTCCTTGCAGGCCCTTAATCCTCTGCCCAACTAAAACTTTATCCAATTGTCTGCAAATCGTTTCTACTTCCGGTAACTCAGGCATGAAGCTATTTTAACTTATTATTTTGATAAAAAACTTTGCAGATCAACTACTTTACCGTTAATCGTAGATGAATGAGTCCCATCATGAACAAAAACACGCAAATGCTCTTCGTTCCAACCCAAGCTTACCAATTTTCTTACTAATTGTTCTGCTTGAGGGAATGGGGCAATATCATCTAATCTACCATGAGCAATTTCCCAAACAAAACTATTTGAAACTATCTTGTCAACCCAATAATATGGTGACAGTCGTAACATTAATTTCCTCATGGCCATTAAGTCTTGTTCTAAAAAAATTTCTCTTACTGTCAAATCGTTTGATTTTACTGCCTCCATCGCCTTTACAAAAAACTCCCCACTCCAAAAAAGCACATTCCCCTGCCTAAAATCGCCGTCTATAGTTGATAAACACCGGGTTTTGAATTCTTCATGAAACATATCATAAGAACTGGCAAAAGTTAGTAATCTCTTCAGTTTTTCCGGATAATGAGTCGCCGTTACTAAAGCAGCGTTGGCCCCGCCACTGTAGCCCGCTAACTCCAAAAACCTACTTTGGGGCACGGTTACTCCCAAACTACCTTCCACTAATAATTTTAATAATCCCGTAGCCGCTAATCCTTTACCGTGCATTGACTTAAAACCACTTCCCTGGAAATCCGGTGATACAGAATCAAAACCAGCCTGATTTGGTTCT
>CAZDQA010000010.1:0-8960 GCA_964507605.1 uncultured Pseudomonadales bacterium
AAGCTGGAGCCAACCAACATTGACCGGCTTTCCACTGCCATGGTGCCGGAAAATTCCAAGGTTTTGGAACTGGGCTGTGCCACCGGCTTTATGAGCCAATACTTCCGCCGCCGCCGGCATTGCCAGGTCATCGGCGTCGATATCAATCCTGCCGTTAAACCGGACATAACCGGTGATTTAAATTTGGTTGCCACCTGGTCCAAGATTAATAAATTTAAGCCTTTCGATATAGTTTTTGCTTCGGCGATTATCGAGCACTTGTCCAGTCCGGAAGCAACACTTCAATTAATTAAATCAGTTTTAAAGCCAAGCGGCATTTTAATTGCCACTACTCCTAACATTGCTCATTGGAGCCTACGGCTTAAACTCCTGCGTGGCCATTGGGATTATGAAGACTATGGATTGCTGGACCGGACACATTTGCGCTTTTTTACTTACTTTTCTTTTCAGGAATTAATTTCTACTGCCGGTTTTAAGATTATTGCTGTTAAAATAGATCCTGCCGGCGGAGTAAAATACTTTAACTGGCTGTTTAAATATTTTCCTAATATTTATGCCCACCAAATCTGCATCC
Source organism: uncultured Pseudomonadales bacterium (assembly GCA_964507605.1). Lineage (GTDB taxonomy): Bacteria > Patescibacteriota > Microgenomatia > UBA1400 > CG1-02-47-37 > CAZYUF01. Next base: position 575 of record CAZDQA010000010.1, read on the forward strand.
AAGCAGTTAACCATTAGCATTGTCTCTTACAACACTAAAGCTTTGCTTAAGCGTTGTTTGACATCGATTTTTAAATACACCCGCGGACTTAAGTTTGAAATAATCGTTGTCGATAATGCTTCCTCTGATGGTTCGGCTCAAATGGTGGCCAAGGAATTTCCCTTGGTAAAACTAATCAGAAATAAAACTAACCGCTGGTATACCGGCGCCAACAACCTGGCTTTAAAAATCGCTCAGGGTAAATATTTTCTAATTCTTAACTCCGACACTTTTCTTAAATCCAATGCTTTTAAAAAACTGGTTGAATATCTAAATTACCATCCCAAAGTCGGCGCCGTTGAGCCGTTGCAGCGTTTTGAAGACGGCCGCATTGCCCCAACCGGTTCCCGGCATAACCGCCTTGGCTCAGACCTGGTTGCCCTGACTGGCTTGCATCGGTTAATTAAACTCAAAACTCTGCCTCAAGACCGGAAATTAACTTATCCGGTTGAAGTAATCAGCGACGGGGCGATGTTAATCCGGACGAGCTTATTTAAAGAGATCAGCGGTTATGATGAGCGCTTTAAACTTTATTACACCGAGAATGATCTCTGTCGGCGGATTCAGGCCAAAAAATTTACCACTATTCATTGCGGCGCTGCCCGGCTTTGTCATACTGTCTCTGCTTCTACCAACAAAGTCGGCTGGAAAACCATTTCTAAAATTTACGCCCGGGATGCCCTGACCTACTACTTAAAATACGGCCCTAAACTTTCTGCCTGGCTTTTATATCTGGCACTGCAGTTTAATAATTTTTTGATTTTACTTAAACAAAATCTGGTCCTGATCTTAATTATTCTTCTGGCTACCTGGTTAAGGTTTTACCGCCTGCCCGAACTCATGACCTTTATCGGCGACCAGGGTAAAGATTATTTAACGGCCCGGGACATGGTTTTAACCGGCCAACCGGCCTTAGTGGGAATCGCTTCGTCAGTGCCCTGGCTGTACCAAGGCCCGTTTTTTATCTGGCTGCTTGCCTTGGTCTTTAAGTTCACCGGCTTTAATCCGGTTCACCCGGCCATTTTAACCGCTGTTTTCGGTGTCTTAACTGTTTATTTAATTTATAAATTCAGCCGCAGTTACCTGGCCGCCCTGATCAGCGCCACCGCTCCCTTGGCGGTAATCCACAGCCGTTTAGCTTATCACATCAGCCCGATTCCTTTATTTTCTATTCTGTATTTGATGGCTTTGCAAAACCTGTCAGTGGGTTGGTCCTTTCTTTTGGCCGGCATTCTGCTGCAATTTGAGTTGACCACCCTGCCTTTGTTGGTTTTTGCAATCATCTATTTTTGGCAGCGCCGGAAAAAGCTTTTTCCGATTGCTTTAGTTTTTTTTATTCCATTTATTCCCAAATTGATTTACGATTTCACTCACGGCTTTAAGCAGACTTTCGGCTTGGCCGCCTGGGCCGGCTACCGTTCGCTTAACTTTCACCAATACGGTAATGCTTTACCGGCTATTTTCCAGTACTGGCAAAAATTTGTCTGCTGGGACCAGCCGATTATTGCCGCTGTCTTAGGAATTTTAGCTTTAATCTCTATTTTTAAGCACAAACTGTTATTTTATTTTTTATTAATTAACTTAGCCGGATTTTTCCTCCACGGTGCTCCCTCTGAAGCCTACTTTCCGGTTCTGTTCCCCGTCTGGGCAATCATGATTGCCTTAATTAAACACAAAATCATTAAAGTTTTTATTATTCTCGTTTGTTTTTATAATATTTATTTTTTACACAGCCATAATTTTATTACCTACGGTCCGGCTTTAAAAGAAAGAATCGCCTTAGTTCAATTAATTAAAGCGCAAACCAGGCAACAGCCTTTTCAATTACTTAACACCGGTTTTGATAATTACCGTTACCTGCTTTGGTGGTTAGCTTCTCCGGCCTCAACTAAAGCTCAGCGCCAATATCAAATTTATGACGACTTTAGTACCAGGTTTGTTCCGCCCGTCAACAGCACAGTTTATCATTTTCCTCACCAAAAACTAATTAAATATGACTAAGCTTAAAATTTTGACTCTCAACCAAACCAAAATCACTGACTTTGCCGCCGCCAGAAACAAGCTGATGTCGTCAGTTAAGGACGACTGGATTCTTTTTCTTGACAGCGACGAAAAGCTGTCCGCTTCCATTGATCCTGCCCAGCTGGACAAACGCTTTAATTACAGCTTTAAACGCCAAGACTGGTTTTTAGGCAAAAAACTGCAATTTGGGGAAACTGCCTCGGTCCGCTTCGTCCGCCTGGTCCAGCCGGGAAGCGGTTACTGGCAGGGGAAAGTCCATGAGAGATTTGTCTCCCGACTGCCGCTGCGGCTCTTGCCGCAAACAATTCTGCATCGTCGCCAAATCACCCTGAGCCAATTTTTGGACAGGCTTAATTGGTATTCAAGCTTGCGGGCTGAAGAGATAAACAGATTTTCCTTATTTGAACTCTTAGTGTATCCATTAGTAAAGTTTGTGAAAAATTACTTTTGGCACTTGGGTTTTTTGGATGGTTTGCCCGGTCTGGCCATGGCTTTTATGATGAGCTTTCACTCTTTAGCAGTTAGAGTCAAACAGTATGAAAAAATGGCTTAAAATTCTGCTGATTGTTCAGATTTTAGTTAATCTGGTCGGGGCCTTAGGCCCGGAATTGGGTTTTGACGCCCTCTGGTACCACTTAACCGAAGCTAAGCTGTTTTTAGCCCATCGCTCCCTGGCGCCTATTCCCGGCAACCTTTTATACTGGTCTGGTTTGCCCCGTTTAGGCGAAATTATTTATATGTTTTTGCCGGGCAAGCTGGTCCATTGGGGATTTGGCGTCCTCTGCGCTTTGCTGATTTATCGTTTAGCCGGCATTGCCGGCGCTTTGCTGTTTTATTCCACTCTCCTGGTTGGTTGGCTGTCTACCTCTGCCTATGTTGACTTAATTACCACCGCTTTTCTCTTAGCCGCGGTTTATTTCCACAAACTGAAGCGGATTTTATTTATTATTTTAGCCTCAGCCGTTAAACTGCAAGCCTTAGTTTTCAGCCTGGCCATCACTCTCATTCCCTGGGGGATTTTAGGGATTTTGCCCTTTGCTTTGATTAACTGGAAAGCTACCGGTAATCCTTTTTACCCGTTTTTAGAAAATTTTGGTTTTGAGCATGAATGGTTTTTTAATGGCTTTGCCTACTGGCTCTCCCGGCCTTTGAGGTTATTTTTTGATCCGGTTTATCGCGTTGGCCCATTAATTTTAATAATCTTTTTGCTTCGGCCCAAATTTTCTAAGCTTTTAATTTTAAGTTTTCTGCTCTGGTTTATTTTTCCCGGAACTGATTTCGGTAGATTTGCCTTGTTTCCTTTGGCTTTAATGGCCATTGCTAGCTGCGCCAAACCCAGTAAATTAATTGTTTTTTTAGTCATCATCCAGGCCGTGGTCGGCATTTCCGGCCGTGCTTGGGCCAATGCTAAATATTTTAAACCTGACAACTTTCTTTGCCGTAACTTGAAGTTTGATTTCGGCGATTTTTACGACTGTGATGGTTGGTTTAAACAAAACATCAAACCAACCGACAAGGTTCTCATCTACAATATCCATAATCTTTACTATGTAGACTTTCCCTATGACCATGAATCCTGGCAGAACCCGCAGACCAAATATACTCACATTTTGGTCGGGGACAATGGCCCAAGTTTTAATCTGCCCTTAATCTATCAAAACCCGCTTACCCGGGTTAAACTTTACTTAAATGAAACTGACTAAAATTTTAATCTTTATTTTATTTTTTATTCTGCCTTTTGGCCAGCTGGAAAGACTGCCTGGCTTGCCACTTTATCTTCACGATTTAGTAATATTGATGCTGATAATTATCAATCTTAAATTTATTAAATTTTCCCGACCGGTTTGGTTGTTTATAGTCGCCTGCTTACTATCCTTAATAGTTAACTTTTTCCGATTTCCTGTCCAAGAACTATTAATCTCCTCGCTTTACCTGGTCCGCTGGCTGGCCTATGCCTGTTTACTGCCGCTTTTTAAGCACCACAAACTTGATCTTCGGCCCTGGCTAAAATATCTCTGCTTAGCTTTAGCCATTCTCGGTTTTCTGCAATATCTGTTTATCCCCGACACCCGCTTTTTAGCCAGCTTAAACTGGGATGACCATTATTACCGCCTGATCAGCACTGTTTTTGACCCCAACTTTTTAGGTCTAATCTTTGTTTTAGGTTTAATTTTATTTAATCTGCAAATTCTTCCCAGCCTGGTCTTATTAATTGCTTTATTATTAACCTATTCCCGGAGCAGTTATCTTAGCCTTATTGCTGTTATTCTTGCCTTTGCCCTGATCAAAAAAAAGTTCAAATATCTTTTCTTAATTTTAATTTTTGCTTTGTTGCCTGTTCTACCCCGCCCCGGCGGGGAAGGGGTTAAGTTGGAACGCTGGTTTTCCGTCGAGCAGCGTCTTGCCAATTACCGTGAATCGCTTCAATTAATTAAACTTTCGCCAATTTTCGGCTTAGGTTTTAACACTTTGCGTTATTACCGAGGTGACCCAGTCAGCCATGCCGCCGCCGGACTGGATTCCAGCTTATTATTTGTTTTGGCCACCACCGGCATTATTGGCTTCTTGGCTTATTTAAACTGGCTGAAAACCCTTTGGCCTGTGTCTTTAATAGTCAAGCTGTCTTTAGTCGCTATTCTGGTCCATTCTTTGTTCCAAAACTCACTTTTTTACCCCTTAATTATGATCTGGCTATGGAGTGTAGTTTACCTTTAGACTTTTCTTCGTTTCATTACCGGCATCATCACGCACTACTACCTCAATTTGATTATCTCCGGCAGTTAAACTTTGTGTCACGCTAAAAGTACCGTCGTCTTTAACCAGGACAAAGCGGCTATTGATCATTAAATCCGTTCCTGCTTCAGTCTTCCCGGACACAGTAATCGGACTGTCTTTGTCAAAAAACCTTTGGCCGTCTTGCGGTTCACTGATCTCTAATTGAGGCGCCTCACTGTCCAAAGTGACTTTATAAGTAGTGGACGGTTCGCTTTCCGTACCTTGATTATCATTGGCTTCAGTGTAGATCTCATTTTCGCCGTCTTTTAAATGAATTTTATTAAAACTAAACTCACCATTGGCATCAGCGGTAATTTCTTCAATATTAATTCCTCTTAGAAACAGCTTGACCGTACTGCCGGCTTGGGAATAGCCGGAAACATTTAGTTCGGCACTAACCGTGGCCATGGGCAAAGGATTAAGCCGGGGTGGCTGGATAGGTGAGCTTGCCTGTTTTTCAATCGGCAGCTTGCTGGAATTAATATCGCCTAAAAAAGCGGCCATGTTGACTAAGGCCGGCAAACCAAAGCGGATCAGTAAAAACAATAAAATAAAAACAAACACTAAATACTTAAACGCCTGCCTTAAGCTGTCTTTTTCCCTTTTTCTCTGCAATCTGGTTTTGCTGGCCATAACACGTTACTTATAGTATATCACGCCATTTTTAACTGCCAAAAATCAGGTCTGTGGCTGTGTCCTTAACGCCAATGCCCACCCGATTCCACTTTGGATCTAATTGATTTTTATTGTGCGGCTCATCGCTGGCATAAAGCCATTCAATAATATGAACTCCTAGTAGGCGATAACCATAACTGGAATTTTCACCGATGTTCGTCGCTCCCAGAACTCCAAAATTATCCGGGTTGCTGAGAAAAACATTAAGTCCTTTATGTCCGTCAGTGTTTTTAATCGAAGCAAAATAATCTGCCCGGGATTGAGCATAGGCGGCTAATTTATCATCCCATTGCATCGCATGGGAGCCATTGCTGTTGCGATAAATGTTCAGGGCTTCAAATATTTCTTTCGGCGCGGCCATCCGATCATCAAAGCCTATTTTCATTGTCCAAGTGACATCGTCTATTTGCTGGGCCACGCCCCAGGGTCCAGTTGCTTGAACCAATTGTTGAGTAATTTTTGCTGACGGGGAAGGTTTTGGATTCGGACTTGGAGAGGCGATTTCCTGTTTTGGCAGCAAGCTTGGTTTTGGCAAGGAGCTTTGTTTTAAAGGCGTTTTCACAATCTCTTCCCTGGGCAGCTCTTTCCCCCGGGCCAATAAAACCAGCAGGACAAAAATAATTAAGTTAACTGCTAATAGTTTCTTCTTCATTTTCTTTATTATAGCTTACCTACATATACCTACTTTGTTTTATATTCTTAAACAAGGTAGAATAAATTATGGCCAAGATTAACCCGGAAGTGCAAGCCTTAGTGGATGAATACCTGGAATGCCTGCATTCTAAAGAAACCTTTGACGAAAAATTAAAAGCCGCCAAGCAAAAACTGTTGGAATATTCTTTAGCCAACAAAAAGAAAACTTTATACACGAAGACCGGCAGCGTCACTGTTTCCGTTAAAAAGCGGACTGCCTTTCCCAAATACAACCAGCCGGGCAGAAAAGAACTGGAAGCGGCTGTCAAAGCCGCCGGCTACTGGGATAAAGCTATTAGTTTTGATGTGATTAAATTAGCGGAAGCTTATGACGATGGCCAGCTGCCAGATGAGCTAAAATCCCAACTCGCCCCCTTCAGCCGCCCTGACCAGCAAATCAGGATTTTTGTCAACGAACTCCACGCGAAACCACATACTTAAACTTCTCTTTAAACTTTAATTTGACTAGGTTAATGGTGATAAAATAAACCAATGTCTAAAACCCCAATTAAACTCCCTTACAAGCACAGTTTGTTTATAATCCCTGCTTCACCATTTCATTTTGACTCCACTTTTTATAAACCTGGTCATTTTCCCAGCAATGATACTAAATGGGAAACCGGTAAACGATGGCAAACAATGTTGTGGCAAGGCCAAAAATTGGGCTTAATTTATGAAAATCTAGGTACAAATTTAAAACCAAAAGTTGGAGTAAAAGTTTTTTCCAGCAAATCTTTTTCCACAAACTTTTTAAACGAGTTGAAGCAAGAAATAATCTGGAGATTTAATCTTGATCTCAACCTTGCCGGTTTTTATAAAGATATAGGAAAAGACCCGTTGCTTTCTCCGATTATTAAAAATTTTTTTGGTCTTCGCCCGATGCACTATGGTTCTCTCTACGAATATTTGATTATTGATATTGTACTTCAGAATACAATTGTCAAAAGAAGCGTCAGTATGCTTCAGTCGCTCTTTGAAAAATACGGTGATTTGGTGGAGTATGATAAGCAAAGATTTTGGTGTTTCTGGGAGCCGAAAGTTTTGGCAAAAGCCGATGAACAAGAATTAAGAAATTTAAAAGTGGGTTACCGAGCCAAATCTTTTATTCGAGTTTCGCAGCCATTCGCCAACAGGGAAATAGACGAACTAAAATTAAGAAAAAAAAGCAAAGAAGAGCAAGAAAAAACTTTAATTGCTTTGTATGGGATCGGGCCGGCTTCAGTGGGTTATATTATGTTTGATGTTTTTCATCATTGGGACGATCTAAGACACATATCCCCTTGGGAGCAAAAAATCTATACCAAGTTGTTTTTTAATAAAGATTATGAAAAAGATTTGGTGTCTGTAGATAAAATGCTTAAATACTTTAATAAGTGGGGGAAGTGGAAAATGTTAGCGATTCATTATGTTTGGGAAAATATCTGGTGGAAAAGACGAAATAAACACATTCCTTGGCTGGAAAAACTGATCAGGCTTTAATTACTTACTGAGTTTAAAAACTCAAATAATATATTATTAAACTCCTTTATCTTCTCCATATTTACCATATGTCCAGCGCCATTAAATATCTTTTTTCGTGAGTTTTTAATTCCTTTTTTCAAAACATTGGCAATTGAATGATAATAAGTTAAATCCTTTTCGCCAACAATTATTAAAGTAGGACAAGTGATTCTATCTAAACGGTTAATCGGTTTAGGGCTAACTTTATTTCTAAACATGGGATTTAACCATTGCCAACCTGAATAATCTGCCATCATCTTTTTTAACTCAATAACAACTTTTTTATTGGTTCGGGTAGTTTTAAAAACCGGATGATTTAACCAGTTAATTTTAGCCTGCTTAATCCCTTGCTCTTTAGCCTTAACATCCCAATCAACTGTACTTGGATAACCTCCCAATGATGAATCAACAAGGGATAAAGATATAAGTTTGTTGGGATGAGTTACAGCAAAATCAGCGGCTATTTCACCTCCAAGTGATAAACCAACTAAATGGGTTTTTGGTATATCTAGATAATTAAGCAGGGCACGTAAATCATCATGATGGCTATGTTTTTGTTTTGGAATAGAAGACTTACCATAACCTCTTATGTCGTAGGTAATTACTCGAAACTTTTTCTTAAAAAAATCGACTTGCTGTTTCCACATTCTTTGATCAAGTGAAAATCCATGGATAAACGTAA
>CAZDQA010000010.1:9060-15964 GCA_964507605.1 uncultured Pseudomonadales bacterium
CTTTCATAATTAGATCAAAACTTAAGCTTGACTGTTTTCTCAAACTTCTCTTTAAACTTTAACTTAACCAGGGATTCGAGCAAGTCTGATCCGGCGTAGCCGGAAAGCAAAGCAATCTCAAACCCGCCGCCCATAAAAGAGGCGGCAATAATACCAATGGCCATCGCCACTGCCACACTCACAAAAAACCAACCGTAATTTATCTGCTCTTCTTTTTTAAGGATTAGGGACTTGGCAATTCCCATTATCCCTCTTAACGCTCCTCCCAATAACCCGCCTAAAATTATTGAAAACATATAACTTACCTCCTGACTAAATAGTAGCATAAAAAGAGGGGATTGGTGATAAAATAAATTTGGCTATGACGGATACATTATATTTCTTGTTTTTAGATGAAATTTATACTCCTAATTTAAACGAATTCCGTAAACGAACTAAAGAAGAAATTTTTTTACAAGAGAAACATCATCATTTTGGAATTTCCGGAACTATAGTTGCCGCTTCAGATGTTTATGATCTTTATTCAAGGACAAAGAAAATTAAGAGTAAATACTTTCCAGATAAAAATAAGCTTATTTTTCACTATACTGCCACTCTAAATAAAAAAGAAGATTTTGCTAGATTTAAAAATAATTATCAAAAGTATCGAGCCTACACAGATAGTTTAAAAAGTTTTGTTGTCAATTCTAGGTTTAAATTTAGTTGTGTTTTTGTTGACAAGCATGAACTGATAAAAAAATACGGCGTGTTTGATAAGACAGGAAGGATCGTTAAAATCAAAAAAATCGGGTCAAACCTGTTTCCCAAATCTCAATTTATTGACTACAACTTATATCTGCTTTGCCTTAGGCATTTATTAGTTTCCTTTTACAATTTTATTTCCGATCGTCAGCACCCAGCCAGGGGAATTATTGTAGCTGAGGCCAGGGGTAAACGGGAAGATGACGAATTACGAACTGCCTTTCAAAAAATATATTACTACGGTGTTTCCAGTATTAAGCCCACACAATTTAGAAGAATTATTTTAGATTTATTTATTGTTCCCAAAACCCAGGATTATGTTGGCACGCAACTGGCTGACATGATTGTTTATCCGGTGTATGACAGCGAAGTTCCTAACCATTCGGCGAGGAAAGATCACTTCATAAATTTTGATAAAGTCTTGAAAAGAAAATTATTAGAAGAAGTTAAAGTTATTCCCTAAAAACAAAACAAGGCCTTTCGGCCTTTTTTGCGAACGGATAAACCATTCCCAATTGTTAATATACAATAACTTTAAAATTCTGTCAAATTTTTACTAACTTCTCAAACTTCTCTTTAAACTTTAACTTCATCCTGCGAAAACGCTTTGTAATAATTATTTCTTTCCAATGGGCATGATAATTAAGGGCAGGATATTTTCGGGCAGATTTAAAATCTTTTGGACTCTGCCCTCATCAAAAGCACCAACAGAAACAGTTCCCAACTCTAAAGAAATAGCCTGAAGATAAACGTTTTGGGCCGAATGCCCTGCTTCCATCCAAACATATTGCTTGCCTCGCTCTCCATACTTTTGGGTAGTTTTCTCAAAATCGGCAGAAATTAGTAAAATTGCGGCCGATTTCTCAATCCATACCTGATTTGCGGCAACTTCTGCCAAGGTTTTATTAAAATCTCCACCAACAATAGAAACCAGTTTATAGTCTTTCGGGTCATAACGGTAAACTCCTTCAGCAACTCCTTCCACATTTTTCACAACAAGGTATATTTCTATCGGATACAAAGCACCGGCTGAAGGAACGGTCCTGTGATTCCCCTCGGTTATTCCTTGTGAAGCCCATAAAATCTGTGCCGTATCTTTTAAACTTAAAGGTACGTTTTTATATTCCCTGATACTTCTTCTTTTTTGCAAAGTTTCTTCAAGCGAGGTTTCCCCTTTTCTTTGGGGCTGGGGAAGCAAAATCTCCTTTTGTTCAGAATTTGAATTTAGTGTCTGCCTTTTTATATCACTACTCAAAATTAAAAGACCAAGGAGGATAAAAAGAATTAAAAATATCCAAACTCTCATAGGCGGTGTAGGACCTAGGGGGTGGTCACCAGAATTTCTCCTAACTTGCGTAACTCCTCTCCGTATCTGGCCCAGTCGCCGTCTCTTTGAGCCCGCAGGGCCGCATCATAGGCGTTGACCGCTTGCCGGAGCAGATTTTCCTGTGGTAATTCTTTTGTACCTTGTGTCTTTTCTGTGGCAATGCCGAAAATTTTGGCCAGTCCCAGCTCCAATGTCTCCTCCATCGCAATCTTATTTTCATAGGCGACAATCACCCGTTTGAGTTCGGGAATTTTCCCGGCATCGGCTTTGAGGTAGAGCGGCCGGACATAGATAAGCGACTCCTCAATCGGAATAACCAAGAGCGGTCCCTGAATGACTTGAGATCCGCGCTGGTCCCACAGCGTAATCTGCCGGCTGACCTCTGCATCCTGATTTATTCGGGCAATAACCTGTTTGGGACCAAAGATCAGCTTATCCTTGGGGAAGCGGTAGGCAATGAGTTTTCCGTATTGATCGCCGTCGTTTCTGGCAACCATCCAGGCGGAAAGATTATCTTTAGCCCGGGGAGTAAACGGAAGCATCAGAATATATTCCTCTGTTATTTCTCCGGGAAGCTTCATAATCATATGGCGGGGTGACATTGGGGGGATATTACTGCCGGATTGTTCTCCTCCGACTGCGATGGCCGGTATTTCCCATTGGTCTTCTTTGTTGTAGAAAATTTGCGGATTATCCATGTGATAGGTGGTGTAAACGGCAGTCTGCAGGCTAAAAATATCCTCCGGATAGCGTAAGTGGGCAGTCAAGCTTTTGGGCAGATCGGAGAGCGGCCGAAAAGAGTTGGGAAAGATTTTGGTATACGTTTTTATGATTGGGTCATTAGCGTCGGCCACATACAACGTCACTTTCCCGTCGTAGGCATCTACCACCGCTTTGACCGAATTTCTAATATAGTTTACCGAAGAGCCGTTTAAAGCTAGCGGTTGGGAGTATGGGTAGCGGTCAGTGGCAGTATAGGCGTCCAAAATCCAATACAGTTTAGCTTCGCTGACAACCATGTAGGGGTCGCGGTCGTACGTCAGAAACGGCGCGATTTTTGCCACCCGTTCCTCGATATTTCGGTTGTACATCATCCGGCTGTCTGGAGTAATGTCGTTGGACAAAAGCAGTTTCAGCGACCCGAAATGCAAAGCAAAAAACAAGCGCCTAAAAAGTGAGGTAATTTGCACCCCGCCCTTCCCTTCATACGCTGTATATACGTTCTCCTCTCCTTTAGGATAGTCGAACTCTTTGGATTTGGTATTGACAATCACATAATCATTCAGGATTTCGCCGTAGTAGATTTCCGGCCTGGTTATAGCCAGTTCCTTGACTTCGGATTTGGGCGGCAGATCTTTAACAAAAAGGACCGGTAATCCCTCGGGAGTCACCTGATTGACCGGGCCGCCGGCAACGCCGTACCCGTGGGTAAAGGTCAGCCGTTCATTGATCCAGGCTTTGTTCGGCAGGCTCCCGGAAGCCAGTTCCCGCGGCGAGAGCATAATTTGCCGCACTTCGCCGTCGATCGTATAGCGGTCATTATCAACCGAGGCAAACTCATAGTAGGTGCGTATCTCCTGTATCTGTGAGAAGGTAGACAAGAGTTGTTCTCTGTCCCAGAGCCGGACGTTTTTGATGGTGAGATTGTTTTTAGCAATGTCCGGGGCAGTTATGGGTTTATCGGCTGATATGTCCCGCTCCTCAATCATATCCAAGCCATAAGCTTTGCGCGTGGCCTCGATATTATATTTGATAAACGGCGTTTCTTTGACCAGTTCATTAGGCGCCACCACCAGTTTTTGAAACACCGAAGGCACAACTGCCGACGCCAGCCCTACCAAAATAGTCAGGGAAATTGCTCCCAGAAGCAAGAAAACCTTACCGCTTATCCCGTAATATAATGCCAGTACTGCCGCCAGACCGTAGATGAAAACAGAGGCCCGAAGCAGCGGCACCAGGATATTGGCATCGGTAAATGCCGCGCCGAATACCACCCCGCTCTGACTGGTCAGAAGATTGTAGAGTGCCAGATGAACGCCTACGCTGACTGTTATCAAAAATAGGGATAACAAAACCCCGATATGCATTCTTGCCTTCCGGTCTATACTCTTCAGGTTCTTCAGGCTGCCCCGCAGGATATAAATCAGGCCGCAGCCCACCAAAGAGATGACAATAATGGTTTTCACTAAGCCTAACGCCAAAGAGTATACCGGCAGAGAAAACACATAAAAGGCCACATCACGGCCAAATAACGGATCGGTTTGGCCAAACAATGTTGCCGCCAAGAATTTCAGTACGTCTTGCCACCTGGCTGAAGCGACTAAAGCGACCAAGAGAGCAACCACACAATTAAAAACCACACCCAGTTTTTTTATGATCCGGCTGTCCAAAGCTAAATCCCGGCCCACTAAGGCTGACGGAAGAGTGGCTATCCACCGCGCTTTGGACCGCATAGCGATAAAGAAGTTGGTGAGAAGAAACGTTACCGCCAATAGTCCGGCGATGCCGCCGACAACGAACCGGGCAATGATGGATTTGGTAAAGATTTCCACAAAGCCGACTTCTGAAAACCACCACCAGTCGGTAACCAGAGAGAGAATCGTCGAGAAAGAAACGAGCAAAACAAGCGCTGCCCCTAAAAACGTCCAAGAAAAGAATTTAGTAACATTCATGGTTAGACTAACTACTTATACTATAAGCAGACGAACTGCGCAAACTGTGAAGCTCCGGGTCGCTCAAACCAAAGTGGTGGCCGATTTCGTGCCACACCACTTCGCGCACAAGCGCTGTTACCTTTTCCTCGCCGCCTCCGCTCAAAGCCTCGATTGGTTTTTGGAACATTGTGATTTTGTCCGGCAGCACCCCAAAATATCCGGAACTTCGTCGGATTAACGGTATGCCTTCGTAAAGGCCCAACAACATCTCGTGCCTTTTGATGCCGATCTCGCTTAACTTCTCCTGGCGGGGTTCTTGCTCAATCACGATTGCCACATTTTTCATCGCTTCTCGCACCCGTAAGGGCAAGGCCGCCACTGCCTCAACAACGAGGCGCTCAAAAATATCTCTTTTCATAGCCTATTTTACCATCGAACTACGCTTAGGCGTTGAGATTGTGGCTATTACTGGAATAAAGATGGCATCTAAAACAGGCAGAAAAAAAGAAATAGTTTTCACTCTTCGTAACATAAACTCAGTCTTTTTGGTGGTAAAATAAACATATGCCAAAATCAACTTCTGCTAATCTGGGGTTTGAGGAAAAATTGTGGGCGGCCGCAGACAAAATGCGCAATAACATGGACTCCTCTGAATATAAACACGTTGTTTTGGGCCTGATTTTTCTAAAATATATTTCCGACTCTTTTGAAGAATTACATCAAAAATTAAAGCAAGATAAATTATCCGATCCTGAAGACAAAGACGAATATTCAGCCGAAAATGTTTTTTGGGTGCCTCAGTCAGCCCGCTGGAATTCTCTTTTGCAAAATGCCAAAAAACCGGAAATCGGCAAACTGGTCGATGACGCCATGGTGGCCATTGAAAAAGAAAACCCGTCGCTTAAAGGCGTGCTTCCCAAAGATTACGCCCGGCCAACTTTGGACAAACAACGACTAGGAGAAATTATTGATTTAATTGGCAATATTGGTCTAGGTGATAAAGAGAGCCGGTCAAAAGACGTGCTGGGCCGGACTTACGAATATTTTATCGGCCGGTTTGCCAGTGCCGAAGGCAAAGGCGGCGGCGAATTTTACACTCCTCAATCAGTGGTTAAATTGTTAGTTAGAATGATTGAACCATACAAAGGCAGGGTTTACGACCCCTGCTGTGGTTCAGGCGGCATGTTTGTCCAGAGCGAAAAGTTTGTTGATGAGCACGGCGGCCGGACCGGAGACATCGCTATTTACGGCCAGGAATCTAACAATACCACCTGGCGCCTTTGTAAAATGAATTTGGCCATTCGGGGAATTGAAGCCAATATTAAATATGGCAACAGTTTTACCAACGATCAATTACCGGATTTAAAAGTTGATTTTGTCTTGGCCAATCCGCCGTTTAACGACAGTGACTGGAGCGGCGAAACTTTACGTGAAGATGTCCGTTGGAACTATGGCACACCTCCAACCGGTAACGCTAATTACGCCTGGATTCAACACTTTATTCATCATTTATCGCCGTCAGGCATTGCCGGTTTTGTCATGGCTAACGGCGCGCTTTCGTCTAATACTTCCGGTGAAGGAAAAATCAGGGAAACAATGATCAAGGCCGGATTAGTCGACTGCATTATTGCTCTGCCGGACAAATTGTTCTACACCACGCAAATTCCGGCGACTTTGTGGTTTGTTTCCCGCGACCGCCACGATGATAAATTCAGGGACAGGCACGACGAAATTTTATTTATCGACGCCCGCAAACTAGGAAAGTTAATTGATCGCCGCCACCGCGAATTATCCGAAGAGGAATTGCAGAGAATTTCCGAAACTTATCATCACTGGAGAAATAAAACCGGCAAATACGAAGATTTAAAGGGATTTTGTAAAGCCGCTAAATTTTCCGAAGTCGAAAAGAATGGTTTTATCTTAACTCCCGGCCGTTACGTGGGCACGGATTTTGTGATGGAAGATGATGAAGTTTTTGAAGAAAAAATGGCAAGATTAACTAAAAAGCTTTCCGAACAATTTAAACAATCAAAAGCACTCGAACAAGAAATTAAAGAAAATTTAGCCAAAGTTGGTTATGAAATATAAAAACGATTTTAGAATAGAAAAAGACGGTGATAGTTTTGAAAAAATTGGTTGGAGTATGTTTGTTAGAAACACCAACCCAAACACACCCAACACA
>CAZDQA010000010.1:15974-20075 GCA_964507605.1 uncultured Pseudomonadales bacterium
TTAGAAATAAATTTCCAAATTATGACGTATTCTGGGCCAATTATATCGCGCCTAATACCCGCAGGCCAGTTGATATTTGGTTTAAAGATGATGTGGATGAAGATATAAGAATTTTAAGCATGCTTCATTATGGCATTTTTAAACACTTTTTATTTATTTATCAAAACATAGTAAATTCTAATAATCGTGATCTCTTTGATTGTTTATACATTCATTTATCTTCAATCTGTGATCTATCCGAAGAATTATTGCTAAGAGTACTGCTGTATACACAAAAAGTTGATGAAACAAAATTGATGGATGATTTAAACAATAATAAATTTAAAATTGACAAAGCTAAAGTTAGAAAAGCAATAAACAAGGGGCAGAATTATTCAATTAAGATTTTTAGCAGAATTAGCGTGTTAAAATTTTTTTATGATTCGGCTTTGATAACTAGATTTGAAAAAATATCGTCTGAAATTAGAGCATATAGGAATTTACTTATTCATTCATGGCCTTTGTTTCAAATTAACATTCTTGTGCCGAAAAAAGAAATAGTAATAAATCAAGATTTTCGTGATTGGACCAAAATTGTAAATGTTCTCAATAATGTTCAATTAAGAGAAAATTTTATAAAAGCTAATTTTATTCAGATGGGAATAATGCTAATTAATGATACAGAAGAATTAATCGCAATAATAAACAAAATTTGGGATAGGACAATTAACTTAATGAATGAATTTGATTATGCAAATAAAATTAAAAAAACTCGGATATGATTTATAAATTATTTTTAAATATAGAATTTTGGAGTGCAATTTGCGGTTTTACCGGTTCAATTATGTTATTTTTCTTTGGGTTACCGTCAAGGATTAACCCTGAAGGTCATATAAATCTTATTCTTGAGCAAACAGATAAGGAAGAAGTAAGAAAAGGGGAAATTTATAAACGTCTGGGTTATGTTGGATTGCTATTGATAGTATTCAGTTTTGCGTTCCAGGTAATTAAGCTCATTATATGAAAACAAAATTCAAACAAACAGAAATTGGCGAAATACCGGAAGATTGGAAGTTAGATTTATTGGGAAATTATTGCGACGTTAAAGGTGGCAAGCGTTTACCAAAAGGAGAAAATCTAGTTAATTATAAAACAAGCCATCCTTACATTAGGATTAAAGATATTACCCAAAATGGAATTGAAAAATCAAATCTAATGTTTCTAACCGATTCAACGTATAGCAAAATCAGCAAATATATTATTAACAAAGGGGACGTTTATCTTTCAATAGTTGGAACAATCGGCTTATCAGGAGTTATTGACGATGAATTAGATGGAGCAAATTTAACAGAAAACGCAGCAAGATTATTTAATTTTAAAAATCTAAATTCAATTTTTTTATATTACTTTTTAAAATCTTCAACAGGTCAGGAACAAATTTATTCGAAAACTGTCGGGTCAACTCAATCCAAATTGGCACTGTTTAGAATAAAAGATATTAAATTTCCAGCTCTATCAATTGATGAACAACAACAAATTACTTCGATTCTTTCCTCACTTGACGACAAGATTGCACTAAACCAAAAAATAAATAAAACGCTAGACGAAATTGGAAAAGCACTTTTCAAAAGATGGTTTGTGGATTTTGAATTTCCAAACGAAAACGGCAAACCATACAAATCCAGCGGCGGCAAAATGATTGATTCGGAATTGGGAAAAATCCCGGAGGAATGGAAAGTTGAAAAGTTGAAAAATTTGATAAAAATAACAAGTGGCAAACGGCCAAAAGTTAAGGTTGAAAATAAAACAGAAAATTGTAACATTCCTATTATTGGAGCATCGGGTGTTATGGGTTACACGTCTGCTGTTCTTTATGACGAAAGAATTATTGTTACTGGAAGAGTTGGAACATTGGGGGTAGTACAGAAAATAGACTATCCATGTTGGATGTCTGATAACTCGTTGGTGATTCAATCAGAATATTATGAGTATCTTTATGAAATTTTATTCTCCATGGACTTCTCAACATTAAATGTTGGTTCTACCCAACCTTTAATAACTCAAACTACGATAAAGGACTTGGATATTGTTATTCCTAAAAAGTTACTATTACAAAAATTTGAGTTCATGACGGAGAATTTAACTCTACAAGTGAAGTCAAACAAAGAAGAAACAGAGCTTCTAAAAAATATTAGAGATTCTCTTTTACCAAGATTAATGATTGGAAAATTGAGGGTAAATTAATATGATTTTTTTACCAAAGAACTATGATTTAGAGGCAGCATGGAAGAAAATTTCTAGGCCATTTGAGCACCCAGATTTCGTTACCCACGCTAATTATTTGCATTTTATGAGTGAAAATTCTGAAGGGTTAAAGTTAATCTGCAGGTTAAATATTAACAAAAAAGTGACACTTGATAAGAGAGTTAAACAAAAGATTAAACTTATTGAATTAACTTTAGAAAATTTAATTGAAGAAAAAGGAAATATTGATAAATACCCAGATTATTCTGTTGTTTGTGTATCATGGATACCAGTCAAATCATACTATTTGATATTTAATCTCCTAATACTGATAGAGTATCTTATTACGGCTAGTGACTCATATCTCACCATCACTCATTCGGCATTGTTTAATTGTTTTAGAGGAATGCTCGGTGATAAGAAAGTTTTTTTCAACAAAGATTTGTTTAATGAAATATGTGCTGTGGGGGACATTGAAAAATGGCAAATTCCTCCTTGGGAGAATGTTAAGAAAAACACAGCAAATCCAGAACTTCGATATAAACAAATTATCAAAAAACTTATGCATTATAGTAAAGACGAATTTAAGAGGATGCATAAAATTAAACGTTTGAGCGGGGAAAAGAAAATAGAGTTTGAAAATACAAAGATCAACATCTGTGAATTTTTGTATTGGTACAGAATTAAAGCAAATTATAGGGACATGGAGTTTGTAGACAAAGGCGTTGAAGTGAGAGACTTTGTGGGTTTCTACACCGATTATTACAATCTTTCGATGAATTTTTATTCTGCAATGAAAGATTGTATTAATACTTTAGCTACAAAAAGGGCTAATCAAATATTACTTAACTGATTATGATTAAATATACAGAATCAGATTAATAACCAAAAACATAAACTGAAAAATTCAAAATGGATAAAATCGTAATTCACAAAAAGCTACCAGCAGATTTAAGAAATGCAATAAAAGATTGTTTATGTAGTCTTTTTTTTCGGAAAAAAGATCTTATTTCTTATTTTAAAGATTCCAATTGTACAACGAGCGATTTAAGAAATACCTCAAATGAGCTGACAAAATCTGACAATGTAGATATAGTTATTGGAAACTTGGAATTAAGAGAAGATGGAGGATTACTACAAAAACGTAGCATCATTGATTCATTAATTGATTGGTCTGATTTTGGATCTTACTGGTTTAAAAACGGATCGTTAGACCCCGTGAATGCAAAACGGTCAATTGAAAACCTAAAAAAAATGCTTGGGAAAAAGACAGAACAAGAAAAAGAATTTGATGAAATTAAAAAACGAAAAGAAAAGATAGAAAAAAATAAAAAAAAGAAAATTAAACTTGAAGAGCTAAATTTTTTGTTTAAGAGTTTGTGTAAAATGGATGATAATTGTCAAAAACGAGGCTATGAATTAGAAAAGCTATTAGTTGAGTTGTTTGAGTATTTTGAGATAGAAGTTGAAGGCCCGTTTAAATTAAAAGGTGAACAAATTGATGGATCGTTTAATTTTGAGAGTGACAACTATATTTTTGAAGCAAAGTGGCAGGATGAACACTCTGCATGTAATGATTTATATACATTTGCTTATAAAATCGAAAGTAACACACTATATCCCCGAGGATTTTTTCTTTCAATAAATGGTTTTAGTAAAGATGCTGTTGAACGAATCACTCATAATAAAAAGCCTCAATTGATTTTACTTGACGCATCAGACCTTATTGTGATATTGGATGGAAGAATAACTCTAGTTGATTTGCTAAAAAGAAAGGTTAAATTTGCTCAAACAAGAGGCGAAATATATATGAATGCATTTAACTTACTAAGTTAATGATATGAAATACACCGAATCAACACTGGAGGAGGCAACGCT